>NZ_JBWZQN010000001.1:0-101066 GCF_056724605.1 Prolinoborus fasciculus
TGTTCGGAAGGGATAACCGCTGAAAGCATCTAAGCGGGAAGCCTACCTCAAGATAAGATTTCCCCGAGACTTTATGTCTCCTAAAGAGCCGTTGAAGACTACGACGTTGATAGGTTGGATGTGGAAGCATAGTGATATGTGAAGCTGACCAATACTAATTGCTCGTGAGGCTTGACTATACAACACCCAAACAGTTGTTGTACGAACTGCGCAAGCAGTGAGCAGAGATTGATTCATTAAAGACCAAACGGTCTTGAAATACTTGATTCAGCTAACGCTAGAACATACAATTCGACTCAGATATTATCTGTTAAACTCATTTGACCAAGCAACGGCAAGCAAAGCAGCAATGCAAAGCGAATAAGACCAAGCGCAAAGTCATACCAGTTGTGCTGGCGACCATAGCAAGAGTGAACCACCTGATCCCTTCCCGAACTCAGAAGTGAAACCTCTTAGCGCTGATGGTAGTGTGGGGTTACCCATGTGAGAGTAAGTCATCGCCAGCTCATTATTCGAAACACCCTCTGCTAACGCAGGGGGTGTTTTTTTATGTGGATAAAATAAGAATTGTTTCTATAAAACTGTCGTTAAAACTTCATTTCCTCGCAACGTTCCTGTCATGCAAAGCACATTCAATAAGGCTTTGACTTGATAAAAAAGATGAATGGACGTATGAGAAAAATCTGCTTAAGTATGCTGGCTATTTCCGTATTGGCTCTGACGGCATGTAATGATTCGGATGATAAGGTTGTTCAGCCTATAGAAAATATCAGTGAACCGACTTTAGTCTCTTTTGCCAAACTGGATGTAGAGACTTATGCAGAAGGGCCTGATTCCGGCAAAGATGTACGTGGAGCAAATGGGATTTTTCCGCCATTTTCAGGTCAGCCTGTACAAGGTTTTTCTGCTGCATTAAAAAATCCGGACGGAACCTATCTGGTGATGTCGGACAATGGCTTTGGCGCGCAGGATAATTCTTCTGATTATTTATTGCGTTTGCATCATCTTTCTAGTGATTTTAGAACCAAAACCGGTGGCACGGCAGCTGTCGAACATCTTGCTTATATTCAGCTTCGTGATCCGAATAAACTGATTCCTTTTGAGATTATTAACGAGAATACTCAAGAGCGTTTATTGACCGGTGCTGACTTTGATCCGGAATCTATGCAACGTGCACCTAATGGGGATATCTGGATAGGAGATGAATTTGGGCCTTATTTACTGCATTTTAATGCAGAGGGAATCTTGCAAAGTCCGCCGATCGCTTTAACACATCCATTAGAGACCGGAACTGAACTGAGATCTCCACAAAATCAGCTAAATAAGGGAACTACAGCGTATATCGAACCTCTCGTACAGCGAAGTGGGGGCTTCGAAGGCATGGCAATTTCACCTGATGGCCGCTATTTGTACCCTTTACTCGAAAAACCTTTATTAAATGCCACGACTCCACAATTAATCATTTCAGAGTTTGATATAGAAAATAAGATTTATACCGGAAATTTCTATTATTTTGAGCTGGATTCTAAAGCTACTGCTATTGGTGATTTTCAGCTTTTTAATGCCCAAGAAGGGGTGATCATTGAACGCGATGACAGTGAAAATAATCTGGGCGGTTATAAAAAACTAATCAAGGTTAAACTGAATCAGTCCGGTGAGTCTGTGACGCGCGAAGAACTGGTCAATTTGATGGATGTGGCCAATCCGGATTTACTTTATGGTCCGGTACGTCCGGGAGATATTGCCACCGGTCAGCGCTTTGGTTTTCCATTCCAGACCATTGAGGACATTATTATTGAAGGGCCTGATTTAATTACCGTCCTGAATGACAATAATTTTCCTGGCTCCAGTGGGCGTAATCAAAATCTGGCAGATGATAATGAAATGATTCAGATCCAATTACCTCAACCATTGTATTAATTGCATTTTATTTTCGAAATTTAAAAACTCTTCCAGAGTCTGAAGGCTCTGGAAGAGTTTTTTAAACCAAAAACCGGCTGAAATTGTTAATCATTGATTAAAAACTAGACCCATGGGTTTAGTTTTTTGCATCATGCTTAAGACTTTAGTCGCATACTGTCTCAAAAATAGCTGTGTTGAACTAAGTTGTTGCGAAAACATGGCGATAAGAATCATTAAAAATAATAAATAAGAGTTAGTGTCATGTGTCGTGCTAAAAACAACGAATAACAACTCACAGGAGGTGAGGCGTGACTATAAATACAGTAAATGTAAATGCTGTAGTGGATACTGCAAAGTTTAAACCCTTTCATTTAAAAGTCGTACTTTGGTGCGTATTTATCGTGATTTTTGACGGTTATGATTTGGCAATTAACGGTGTAGCCCTGCCACTACTAATGCAAGAATGGAATATGTCTGCAGTGCAGGCTGGCATGCTGGCCAGTACTGCTTTGGCCGGCATGATGTTTGGTGCCATGCTGTTTGGCATGCTGGCTGATAAAATTGGCCGAAAAAATGTGATTCTGATTTGTGTCACCTTATTCAGTGGTTTTACTTTTTGGGGCGGTTTCGCCTCGAACCCAACCGAATTCGGAATTTTGCGATTTATTGCAGGTCTAGGAATTGGTGGAGTATTGCCTAATCTGGTTGCTTTAACCTCTGAATATGCGCCCCAAAAAATGCGCAGTACCTTGGTGACCACCATGTTTAGTGGTTATGCGGTGGGCGGGATTATGGCAGCCTTGCTTGGGGCCTGGTTTACTCCAAGTTTTGGTTGGGAAATCATGTTCTATATCGCCGGTATTCCATTGTTAATCTTGCCGATTTTATGGTTTTATTTGCCAGAATCTTTAACTTTTCTGGTGAAAAAACAGCAAAATGAAAAAGCCCGCCATATTGTGCAACAGCTCAGTCCAGAACAGAATCTGAATGCAGATACCCAGTTTGTGCTGAATGAAGTACAAACCTCAGAAGCCTCAATTGCAGCACTCTTCAAGCAGGGCCGTAGCATGAGTACCTTGCTGTTCTGGTCGTGCTTCTTTATGTGCCTGTTGATGGTTTATGCCTTGGGCAGCTGGTTGCCGAAACTGATGATGGCAGCCGGATATTCGCTAGGCAACAGTTTGATGTTCCTGATGGCCATGAATATTGGTGCAGTCATTGGTACCATTGGTGGCGGTATTCTGGCAGACCGGTTCCATTTGAAACCGGTTATTATCGGCATGTTCCTGCTCGGTGCGGTATCACTGGTTGGCCTTGGCTTCAATTCACCACAAGCGGTTATTTACTTGCTGGTGGCGCTCGCGGGTGCTTCTGCAATTGGCAGTAGTATTTTGCTCTACAGCTTTGTGGCGCAGTATTATCCAATGTCGATTCGTTCGACCGGGATTGGCTGTGCATCGGCTGTGGGACGTGTCGGTGCGATTGTAGGCCCAATCTTTATTGGTTTCCTGCTGGGCATGGAATTACCGCACAAGTTTAACTTTATTGCGGTGGCTATTCCGGCATTGATTGGTGCAATTGCTGTTTCCATGATTGTGCGTAAAGACCTCAATGCAGAAAGAAATGCCGAAACCTTGCGTGCCGAACAGAAACTCAAGTCGATTAAAACCTGATGCAGCATGATGGCTGCGATAAAGCCACCTGCTGAATTTGCAAAAACCTCTTTATTTAAAGGGGTTTTTGCTTATCTGGTATATCAAATTAAAGCAATATTCAATTGATCAAAAAAATAAGCAATTAAAATTGCTAGAAAATTAAGCCAATTTTAAAATAAATATAAATTATTCAAAATCTTATATTATCAATAATGTGACATATCACGTAAATAAATGACATTTCTGAGTCCATAGCCGAATATCAATTAGTCTTATTGTGCCTTAAATCCCGCTTGCGTATATTGCCTGACAATTGAAGATTGTCTTCAATCTTCAACAAGATGTTATGGACAAGTACTCATGGGAGATGAGAACGATGACAACGGAAAAAATAGATGTAAATTCTGTAGTCGATAATGCGAAATTCACGCCTTTCCACTTCAATGTAGTTGCTTGGTGTTTACTCATTATCTTATTTGATGGCTACGATCTGGCAATCAATGGTGTAGTTTTACCATTATTGATGCAAGACTGGGGCTTGAGTGCAGTGCAGGCGGGCATGCTTGCAAGTACCGCACTGGCCGGCATGATGTTTGGTGCGATGATCTTTGGTTCCCTGGCGGACAAGATCGGTCGTAAGAAAGTAATCATGATCTGTATTGTATTATTCAGTGGTTTAACTTTTGCGGGTGGCTTTGCCTCAAATCCAACCGAATTCGGTATTTTACGTTTCCTTGCCGGTCTTGGTATTGGTGGTGTAATGCCAAACCTGGTGGCATTGACTTCGGAATATGCTCCACAAAAAATGCGTAGTACCCTGGTAACCACTATGTTTAGTGGTTATGCCGTTGGTGGTGTAATGGCTGCGTTATTGGGTTCATGGTTTACCCCAAGTTTTGGTTGGGAAATCATGTTCTTTATCGCGGGTATTCCATTATTTTTATTACCGGTAATCTGGAAATTCCTGCCTGAATCGCTGGCATTTATTGTGAAGCAGAACAAGCAGGCTGAAGCACGCCAAATCGTACGTCGTCTGGCGCCAAATCTGACAGTAACGGATAACACGGTACTTACTTTGCCACAGGAAAATGTGCCTGAAGCAGCGAACGTGGTCAGCTTGTTCCGTCGTGGTCGTGCGGTCAATACTTTACTGTTCTGGGTCGCATTCTTTACTTGCCTGTTAACTATGTATGCACTTAGCAGCTGGTTACCGAAGTTGATGATGGCAGCGGGCTACTCGATGGACAACAGCCTGATGTTCATGATGGTGATGAACGTGGGTGCGGTTGTAGGTATTGTAGGTGGTGGTATTCTGGCGGATCGTTTCCACCTGAAACCGGTACTGATGGTTCTGGGTATGATGGGTGCGATTGTAATGAGCTCAATGGGCTTTGCATCTAACCAGTTCTTGCTTTACATCCTGGTGTTCCTGGCGGGTGCAGCGTCAATTGGTTCACAAATGTTGCTGTATAGCTATGTGGCGCAGTTCTACCCGCTTGCAGTACGTTCAACAGGTATTGGCTGGTCTTCTGCGATTGGTCGTATGGGTGCGATTGTAGGGCCGATCCTGATTGGTGGCTTACTGGGTATGAACCTGCCTGCTTACTTCAACTTTATGGCAGTCGGTTTGCCGGTGCTGATCACTGCAATTGCGGTTGCCTTGATCATGCATGACGATGAATCTGAAAAGATTGGTTCAGTCGAGCCAGCAGTGTCTAAAGCTTAAGAATTTGAGTTTTAAAAAGAAGCCTCCGAAAGGGGGCTTTTTTATAAGAGGTATACTATTTAGAATGATATATACACTTTAAATTTAATAAATTTTATGAATAGAAGTAAAGCTAAAAGAATATTGCAAAGAATGGTTAACTCATTGTTTAAGTTGCAAGCTTTCGTAAAGATAAATAGCTTTGATGATATAAAAAAATCTTGATGATTATTTTGGACAAGAGCTGACTTTATCAAAAGAAAAAACAATTTTCATTACTACTGATACAAGAAACACTTTAAGGTCCATCACCAGTGAATTGATTGTTTATTATGATTTAGAAGATTACATCACTTTTTCTGAGATTTTCTCGAATGTTAAAAAAATATATGCTGACTATATCCTAAATAAAAAATCTCCAGAAAATATGATAGATGATGTCTATGAGTTATCAAAGAAAGAAATAAGAGTATTTAATAATATTAACTGCTGTGAAGGTATAAAGCTTAACGGCATAGAACAATTAAACTGTGGAGAATATAAAATAATTTCTTCTGATTTTTCAACATTTCTTAAAGCCTATGGAAAAGAAGAAGCTGATTTTTATGAGATGATGAAAGATTATCTATGGATTTGTGGAAGTGAAAAAGGAAGTAAGAAGCAGGTAGAACATAAATTTGATTACAAAGCTAATCTAATTACTAGTTTTTTGAGTATCTGTTTGCAAACTATAAATAAAAAATCAATATTAGACCTCTTGCGAAAGTAAAAACCACCTCAATATAAATTTCATGAGATATCAGAAATTAAATCGTTTTTCAGATTCTGAATTCAAACGCTTGGTTGGCGTACCTCGACATGTTTTTACTGAAATGGTAGAGGTTTTAGAAAAAGCAGAATCACTCAAAAAGAAATCAGGTCGTCCTCATACTTTAGATATAGAGGATCAGTTGTTATTAACTCTCAATTACTTACGGAACTACAGCACTCAACTGGAATTAGCGGCAAATTACCATATCGCTGAAAGTAATGTGAATCGAACCATTAAAAAGGTTGAAGATGCATTGATGAAATCAAGACGTTTTACTCTGCCAAAACGAAGCATTACCACGGCAGACGAACACTTTAACTGGGTAATTATTGATGCGACAGAATGTTCAATAGAACGTCCGAAAAAAAAATCAGAGTAAATTCTACAGTGGTAAAAAGAAGAAATATACGCTAAAAGTACAAGTGATCTATCATCCGAACAGCAAACAAATCATAGGGCTAGATATATCGAATGGCAGTCAGCATGACATTAAATTGGCAAGAAAAACGGTTAAGAAATTCAAACATTGTGAATATGTTATGACTGATCTAGGGTACTACGGATTAGAGCAAGATGGCTTTAAATTATTGATGCCAATAAAGAAAAAGAAGAATTTACCCTTATTTGATGTTGAGAAAAAGTACAATAAAATGATTGAAAAAATACGAGTTGTGATCGAACACATTAATAGTCAATTGAAAACATTTAGAATATTAAGTGAACGCTATCGAAATAGACGGAAAAGATTCGGCTTACGCATTAACTTAATTGCTGCACTCGTAAACCGGATAAACTTGCAATAATGACTTTCGCAAGAGATCTATTAAATTATAGGATTCAAGCTTTAAATTCTTCTTCTAGCCATAAATCTCGTAACCTTCGTTTACAGTGGGCAAACGAAAGTCAATATGGAAGTTTTTCTTATTCATTTCCTAAATTTTCCAATGCTGAAATTGATTTAGAAATATTAAAACACTTTAAAACCAATTTATTCTTTGATGAGTTTTTTACTATTTTAGAAAAAGAATTAAAAACCGAAGTAGAAGATGCGATTATTAAATCTGTATATTGGTTTTGTGAAGCTACAAAAGATAATAATGATACTATGAAATTTATTAAATTATGGTCATGTATTGAGTGCTTCTTCTCTATTACACAAGATGAAATATCTGAATCAAATGCAAAAGGTCTTGCCTGTATATTGGTATATGGTGGTTATCGAATCCATGATATTGAAAATTATAGAGAGGTAAAATCTAAAATTAAAAAAATGTATAAGAAAAGATCTAAAGCTTTACATAGAGCATATTGGTCTGACATAGAAGCTAACGATGTAGTGGAGTTAGCAGATTGGACTGCTTGGTTGATTATCAGTATTTTAGGTTTAGCAGTTGTAGGTAACTATACAAGACTGTCCCAAATTAAAGAACAGACCGTCAGATTAGATAATATTCATAATGAAATACAATAGAAATTAACTTTTTGACATTAGACCTCTTGCGAAAGTATTATTTTAGACTTTGATATTTATTTAAAAATCAACGCTTATCACTGATTAAATTTTGACTAACGCAAGAGGTCTATTGTAAAATATTTATTAATAAATAATAAATTTGATCTCATTATGAAACTCAATTCAATCTCCCCAATCCCTGAAGATGATGAAGAATTTCATCTTCCTGAACTGGTGTACTGGGCATCTTTAGGCGATGTTGAACAGGTCGAACAGGGTTTACAGGAAGGTCTGGACGTCAATTCTGCCGATGAAGAAGGCTATAGCGCCTTACAGGCTGCTGCTGAAAATGATCATCTGGAAGTGGTCAAACTCTTGGTCAGCAAAGGCGCAGATATTGCGCATCGTAGTCCAAATACTGCTTTAGAACTGGCAGAAATGGCCGGCAATAAAGACGTTGTGGCTTATCTGAAAAGTCTGGCCGGTGGTGTCTGAATATAAAAAAGAACCTCAATGCTGAGGTTCTTTTTTTATGGTATGAGCTTAGGCAGCATCGCCTTCAAGTTCTTTTAAAATCGCTTCATTGAAAGCCGGTAAATCGTCCGGATTGCGTGAAGTAATCAGTACCCAGTCACCGGTATTGCAGCGATGGACTTCTTCATCGACCCATTTCCCGCCGGCATTTTCCAGATCCAGCTTGATGCTCTTATAGGAAGTCAGATTCTTGTCTTTGATACGCTGTGCATCAATCAAAGTCCATGGCCCATGACAGATCGCGGCAATCGGTTTGTGATTGTCGGCAAAATGCTGAATGATTTTTTGCGCATCCTGATTGATTCTCAAGGTATCCGCGTTGACTGTACCGCCGGGAATCACCAAAAGATCATAATCATTCAGATCGACGTGTTCAAGACTGGTATCCGGCGTATATTGGGTGGCAGCTTTGGTATCACCTTTGACCGTCGCGACATCTTCATTTTTTTCGGCAGCATGAATCACTTCAAACCCTTTGGACTTTAGAAAATTTAAAGGCTCAGTGAGTTCATCATGTTCAATGCCTTGATTAGATGTAATAAAGAGGACCTTTTTTACCATGATTGCTGTTCCCAAAAAAATGTGAGGATTTTTAGCTTAACAACAAGGCGATTCTTACAATGTTGGAGTTTTAGCTCGGAACTGTTAAGCAATGATAAATAAAATAATAGGCAGAAAAAAAAGCCCCGACATCCTGTCGGGGCTTTTTCGTATCTCGTGATTTAGGTATAACTCCTGTCGTACCTCACGTCCTGGTGTTGCGATGTTCTTATTGTTTTTAGGTCTTCGGAGCATCCTGCTCTCTATGTTTATAAAGTAATACACATCCCGGTGGCGCACTAGCAGCAGATTGCGGTTATTGCTGTACGCTTTGGCTTACATCAGCGCAGAGAAATTGAGCTGTGCAAGCTTAACCAGTTGTATTGCATTAAAAATGCACATCTAGACCGATATAAGGGCCTTTAAATTCCAGCTGTAAGTCTGGACGTTGATCTTGTTCAAAATCTACCTGCATGAGGCGATAACCGATTTTGGCACCGACATCGACCAGCAGATTATCAATGAAATCATATTGCAGTTCGGCTTGTACATCGGTCTTTCGGGTATCACTGCCGTGACTGTAAACCGCTTCTGCTTGGGCACTCAGTCCGGTAAAGGGCAATTTAACCCCGGCTGTTGCATAGAGCAGTGGACTATATTCATCCAGATCGTATTGAGTGAAAACGCCGGCAGTCAGGTTTTTTACCGTACCATCCAGATTGGTTAAACCTGCGCCTATATCCGCATGCACAATGGTATCTAGCAATTCATAATACAGAATATAGTCAATATTGTTCAGCTCAATTTCTGAGGCATTGATAAGAGAACTCTGTTCGCTATTGCTGTCCAGATTGACGTATTTAATCTTGGCATTTGGCAACAATGGCACTGGATGTTCTACAGCGAGAGATAGTTGTGCTGTACCTTGTCGATCCAGCTCATGCTTGAAATTGTTATCCTGACTATAGCCGTCAAAATCCCAGTAACTGAGATCCGCTTTCACGCCGATCACATCTGCATGACTGAGCGTACTGAGTCCAAAACCACATAATAAGGTGGTGAGTATTTTTGCGCGCATGGCTCTATTCCCTAAAGCTTTATTAAAATTGGAGGTGTCTGGTTACTTAAAAACATCTTCTTAATATGGAGTAGCAAGTGCATGATATAGAGAATTTCAAAAATGTATATCCTTGGATTTTGCAGGACAATAAGATGGTAGCGAGAAGCACACAACAAACGAAAGAGTATGCATTATATGTCGCCGGTCAGGCCGTTCAGACGGGTGAATGGTTAGAGGTCAAACATAAATATAACCACGAACTGTATGCCCGTGTCGCTTTGGCAGATGCCAACACACTGGAACAGGCGATTCAGTCTGCCGTAGATGCTGAAGCCGAAATGGCTGCCTTGGAGCCGTTTCAGAAACAGAAAATTCTGCTGCATTGCGTACGCCGTTTTCGTGAGATTCATGAAGAATTGACCGAAATTCTGATTGCAGAAGGGGGCAAGCCGCGTAAAGCAGCCGAAGCCGAAGTTGAACGTCTGATTAATACTTTCCAGATTGCCGCAGATGCCGTGACCCAGATTGATCAGGGACGTATGCTGCCTTTGGCCGTGACTGCAGCAGCATCCGGCTATCAGGGCATTGTGAAACAGGTGCCGATTGGTGCGGTGTCTTTGATCAGTCCGTTTAATTTTCCTTTAAATCTGACCGCGCATAAAATTGCTCCTGCGATTGCAGCCGGTTGTCCCTTTGTGCTGAAACCGCCTAGCCTGACCCCGATTTCTGCCTTAAAAATTGCTGAAATTCTGGCGGAAACCGATTTACCGCGAGGTGCGTTTTCGGTATTGCCCTGTCCGCGAGAGCTGGCTGATCTACTGGTCACCGATGAGCGTTTTAAATTACTCAGTTTTACCGGTTCCGATGCTGTAGGCTGGGATATGAAAGCGCGTGCCGGTCGTAAAAAAGTGGTCTTGGAGCTGGGTGGCAATGCTGCTGTCATGATTGAGCCAGATACCGAAATTAACGATGCCTTGATTAACCGTCTAATTGGCGGGGCGTATAACCATGCCGGACAGGTGTGTATCAGTGTGCAACGCATTTTGGTGCATCAGCAGATTTATACTGAAGTGAAGGACAAACTGCTGGCGAAACTGAAAACGATTAAAGCCGCTGATCCGAATCTGAGCACAACCTTGGTTGGTCCGATGATCAAGGAAGATGAAGCCAAACGCCTGAAAAAATGGCTGGATAAAGCCGTGAAAAAAGACGCGAAAATCCTGATTGGAGGCGAATTGAATGGTGTGATGTTCGCACCGACCTTGCTGGAAAATGTAGACCACAGTCTGGAAATCTACCGTGATGAAGCCTTTGGCCCGGTGGCAATTCTGGAAGCGTATGCTGATTTCGAATCCGGTATTGCCTGTATCAACCGCAGCCGTTTTGGCTTGCAAGCTGGAGTGTATACTCAGAATCTGAACAAGATGCTGTATGCCTGGGATCATCTGCATGTCGGCGGTGTCATTATCAATGATATTCCGTCTTTCCGGGTCGATAACATGCCCTATGGCGGGGTCAAAGATTCAGGTCTGGGTCGTGAAGGAATTCAGTCCGCCATTCGCGATATGCAGGAAGAGCGCATGCTGGTGATTAAAGCCTAGGTTCAGAATATTCAATTCATCGCTTCGATATCACAGGTGGCTGGTTTTTAAATCTGCTTGTGATATTTAAACCGGTTTTTAAAGAGGTCAAAATTCCATGAGAGAATTTGATTTCCCATATCACGGCTTGGTCATGTGCCTTAGTATGAGCCGTTTCATCTTCAAATAATGATCTAAAAACAGATGCTGGATCAGAGTCTTGGAATACATTTTTTGAAACAGCGACCCTGTAGTAAAACTTAAGAAAAATATATTCCAAAAAGTTTGTCAATATATAACTTGTTTAATCTGCCTTATTTTGCAGAATTATTGAACGCTTAATTCGAATAGATTATAAATAACGAATATTTTAAGCAGAATTTACAGAAAAAATTTAAAAAAGTCAGTATTGTTGAATCATCTACAAGGTCAGTTTTTCGATCAGACTTTAAGCAAGATGTAAGACCTGCTGACCTGTTTGTACATTAGAATTCGACGCCCACAAGGTGCCCTCTAATTCAAACACCCAAAATTATTGAAAATGCTTCTTTTTTTGCTTGCGCCATAACCATAACAAGCAGCATCTAAAGGGGTTAAAAGTTTAGGTGTTCTATGACAGAAACTCGTGAGAATTGGTCCGCACGATCAGGATTCATTATTGCAGCGATTGGTTCCGCCGTTGGCTTGGGGAATATCTGGCGTTTCCCTTATGTTGCCTATGAAAATGGTGGCGGGGCATTCCTGATCCCTTATCTGATTGCGATTTTCGCAGCAGGTTTACCTTTATTGTTTTTAGACTATGCGGTCGGACACAAGTTCCGCAAAGCGCCGCCTATGGCCTATAAAAAACTCATGAATGCCGAATCTCTGGGTTGGTGGCAGGTCATGGTCACTCTGGTGATCGGGATTTACTATGCCAGCGTCTTGTCCTGGGCCGGCAGTTATATGTTCTATTCCTTTGGACAGCAGTGGGGCACAGATACCCAGGGCTTCTTCTTCAATACTTACCTGCAAAATGGTGAGGGTCTGACTCTCGGTTTTGTACCTGTGCTGTTCTTTGGTCTAGTGGTCGTTTGGGCAGCAGTCATGCTGATTCTTTACGGTGGAGTACGCCGTGGGGTGGAACTGGCGAATAAAATCTTTATGCCATTGCTGGTGATTTTATTCACGATCCTGGTGATTCAGGCAGTCCGTTTACCGGGTGCAGTCGATGGCTTAAATGCTTTCTTCACGCCAAACTGGGAAGCGATGGCCAACTATAAAGTCTGGTTAGCCGCTTTTGGTCATATCTTCTTCTCACTGTCAGTGGGCTTCGGGATTATGTTGACTTATGCCTCTTACTTGAAACGCAAAACTAACCTGACTGGTTCAGGGATTGTGGTGGCATTGGCCAACTCGTCTTTTGAAATCCTGGCGGGTATTGGTGTCTTTGCAGCACTTGGTTTTATGGCGTTTAGCTCAGGTGCTAAAGTTGAAGATGTGGTATCCGGTGGTATTGGTCTGGCCTTTATTGCGTTTCCGAAAATCATTTCCAGTTTAGGCGCAGGTGGCGACCTGTTCGGTTTCCTGTTCTTTGCTTCATTGACGGTTGCCGGTATTACCTCGATGGTCAGTATCCTGCAAGTTCCGATTGCCGCGTTCCAGGACAAGCTGGGCTGGTCAAAGAACAAGTCAGTGACGATTATTGCTGGTGGTTCAGCAGTGATTTCTACCCTGATGTTCTCGACACATAGTGCGATTACCTTTGTCGATATCATCGACTACTTTGCCAATAACATCGGTATTGTCGGTGGTGGTCTGTTATCGATTATTCTGTTGTCCTGGTTCCGCCGTCCATTAATGAAACAGCTGGAAGGCCATGTGAACGAGTTTGCCAGCGTGAAACTGGGTGCGAGCTGGAAGTTCATGCTGACGGTGATCACGCCGTTGTCCTTATTACTGGCATTAGGCCTGACCCTGAAATCGATCATGGCAGAAGGCTATGGTGATTATCCCGCGAGTACGCTGTGGATGATCGGTGGGGGCACTCTTGCATTCTTTATTCTGGGCGCCATTTTGTTCAGTCTAGTTAAAGACCGTCACAGCTAGGAGAGCGAATATGAATACATCTGCACTAATCATGATGATCATCTCTATCGTTTTATTATGGGGTGGTCTGGTACTGGCTGTGATTCATCTGGCAAAAAATCCGGAAGAACCAGAAGACTAAAAATCTTCACATAAACCTACTGTTGCCATAAACGGAAGTCATTATCATCCTTGATGATAATGACTTTTTTAATGGCTGATGCTTTGACATGATTTCCGTTTCAGATGGACAAGTCTATCTTTAAGTGAAAGAGGACTCCACCCGACAGTCAGGGTGGAGGTGAATTTCACAGATTTTAACCTTGTTGGTTTTGAATGTAATTTTTAATAATATCCAAAGACGCACCACCGCACGACCCTGCAAAATAAGACCTTGACCATAAAACAGGTTTTGCATAACTACCACGTAAATCTAAAAATTCATTCCGCATTCTTCTGCTTGTTACCGATTTTAAATTATTCACCAACTTACTAAGCTGAACAGTTGGTGGGTACTGAATAAGCATGTGAACATGGTCAGCCTCACCATTACATTCTTTTAGTTCTGCATCAAAATCTTTGCATATTTCGGCTACATACTCACTAAAATACTTATGATGTAGATCATTTAGGATTTTCTTTCTGTACTTTGTAATAAATACTAAGTGTACGTGTAAGTTAAAGGCTGAATAGCGGTTTTTATAGATTTCAGTCATTGTTTGATTGTTCATTTAATGATAGCATTTGATTATATTAACACATACATACTCATTTATGAAAATCAACAAAGCGTATAAATTTAGGCTTGAGCCTAATGCAGAGCAGGAGCTTGTTTTAAACAAGTTGCTTGGCTCTGCACGTTTTGTTTGGAATCAAATTTTAGCTGTATCGTTCGAGATGCTTGCTAATAATGAGCGAATCAACAAAGTTAATTTAGTCAATAAAATTCCTGAATTACGAAAAAAACCTGAGTGTGCTTTTCTAGAAAACAGTTCAAATGGCGTTTCACTTCAACAAAAAGTGCGTGATCTTGGTGATGCCTGGGGGAAGTTCTTTGACCCGAAAGAACAAGCCAAGTTAAAGCAAAAACCATTTAAAGCCAAAAAACCAAGATTCTTCAAATTGCCTGATGGTCGTGAAGTCCAACTTAGACCACTTATGCCACGATTCAAAAAGAAATCTAATGGCTATGATTCCATTCGTATTGTTCAATTTGATAGATATTGTTGGGTTAAAGGTAACCAAGTTAAGTTACCTAATGACATTGGCATTGTGAAATTCAGAAAATCACAAAATATTGTGGGTGAGATTAAGAACGTCACAATTTCAAAGCATGTCGGAAAATGGTATGTGTCATTTGGTGCTGAAAACACAATAGAAACACCGATACACCCATCAGAATCAGCCATTGGTATTGACTTGGGTATTAAGAAATTGGGGGTGTTTCAAAAAGTATGCTAGTTAATTCTGTCAATAGAGAAATTGAAAATAAGTAAATTAAATTCACTATATTTTTAATGCTTTATGAGATTTCAATTGTGGTTAAAATATAATCAGCATACTTTTTGAAACACCACCAAGAAATTAATTACAACGTCTAGTGGTCAAGTATTTGACCCGATCAATAGTTTCAAGGCCAATCAGGTAAAGTTAGCTAGGCTTCAGCGCAAGCTGAGAAATAAAACCAAGTTCAGTCAAAATTGGAAAAAGCTGAATCTCAAGATCAACAAGGTACACCATCATATTGCCAATATTCGGCATGACTACTTGCACAAAGTCACCACAACGCTCAGCAAAAACCACGCAATGATCGTAGTTGAGGACTTAAAAGTAGCCAATATGTCGAAGTCAGCGAAAGGCTCAATCGAGAAAAAAGGAAAGAATGTTAAAGCCAAGTCCGGCTTAAACAAATCAATCCTGGATCAAGGTTGGTCAATGCTTGTTGGTATGTTGGAATATAAGCAAAAATGGCGAGGTGGTTTGCTTGTTAAAGTTGACCCTAGATATACAAGTCAAACTTGTAGTTCATGTGGTCATGTTGCAAAAGAAAATAGGCTTACTCAAGCAAACTTTGAGTGTGTCAGTTGTTGTTTTAGCGAGAATGCAGATATTAATGCATCTCGCAACATTTTGGCGGTGGGACACACCGTTTTGTCTGTGGAGGGTGGATGCGGTAAAGGTCACCTTGCGAAGCAGAAAGCAAGTGAAATCCGTAAGGAATTCACCTAGGAGCTTTTGCTTTTAGAATCCCCCACTTGAACATCGTGAAAGTGGGGGGAGTATGTCAAACAGCCTTTGCCGTGACTTTATTTGCCGGGCTGGCCACCGTGGTGGGTGGGGGACTGGTATTATTCTTAAAAAAACCTAATTTCCGCCTGCTGGCCTTTGCTGCCGGGGCCATGATTTATGTCTCTTTAACCGAAATTTTGAACAAATCGATCGCGTCCTTTAGCCTGGATTTTGATGAAAAAACCGGTTTTGCCTTTGGTACTTTTGCTTTTTTACTGGGTGTGGTTCTGGTGTTGTTGCTGGATCGCTTTGTGCCGAATCCACATGACACGATTGAAACCCATTCTGCCAAGGGGGTCAGTTCACCTCAATTACTGCGTACCGGCATGCTGACCCTGTTTGCGATTAGCGCACATAACCTGCCGGAAGGACTGGCGACATTTTTTGCCACGCTGGAAAGCCCTGCTTTGGGCGCGCCGTTGGCGGTGGCAATTGTGATTCATAATGTACCAGAAGGTGTGGCGATTGCCTTGCCGGTCTATATGGCCACCGGCCGTAAAGATTATGCGCTCTGGGCCAGTTTGGTTTCCGGACTGGCAGAACCATTGGGGGCAGCGCTCGGTTATTTTATTCTGGCACTGGATGAATTATTGCCGACGGCAAAACGCTATTCTGAAGGTCATGAAACAGTCTATGGGCTGGTCAGCGGCATGGCGGCATTGGCGAGCAGTCTGGTAATTTTTAAGTTTATTCAATAAACCTCATATTCACTAAATCACAAGCCATAAAAAAGGCAGCTTGCGCTGCCTTTCATTTTAAACACATGACTTATGCAATTTTTTCTATACGGCAATAGAAGAAGCCGTCGCCTTGATCCGCTTTCGGTAACAATTGACGACCGTGAATCTGTTCGATGCCCCAATCGACTTCGATTTTGATTTCTTTGGCATCGGCATGTTGAGCAAAGAATTCGACCATCTGCTGTTCGTTTTCGGCTTTCAGAATTGAACAGGTGATGTACAGCAAAGTACCACCGACTTTCAGTTGCTGCCACATATTTTCCAGAATCTGCTTTTGCAGCTGTACCGTTTGCGGAATATCTGTAGAGTGACGTAGCAAGCGAATATCCGGATGACGACGGATCACACCAATTGCAGAGCATGGTGCATCCAGTACGATACAATCGACCGGCTCCGGAGCGGTCCAGGTGATCGCATCAGCCGCGATAATTTCAACGTCGGCATATTCAGTTAACAGTAAACGTTCCAGATTTTCTGCCACACGGACTAAACGTTTAGCATCCTGATCAATGGCATACAGTTTTTTCGGGCTATATTTTTCCAGGATATGCGCAGTCTTACCTCCTGGAGCAGCGCAGGCATCTACTACGATTTTGCCTTCAAGGTCAGGAACTAAGGTCGCACACAGCTGGGCATGTTCATCCTGCACCGAGAAACCGCCGGCTTCATAGCCCGGCAGGTTCGGAATATGCACATTCTGTTCCAGTACAATCCCAACTTCAGAAAGAGTACAGGCACGTGCTTCATAGCCTTCTTCTTCCAGAATTTCCAGATATTCATCACGGCTGACCTGATTGATATTGACACGCAAGGTAAGCGGCGCAATCTGTTTCAAGTCATGTGACAGCTCGGCAAGCTGTTCCGGCCAGTCTTTCTTTAAACGCTTGTAGAGCCAGCTTGGCAGGCCATGCGCCTGATTTAAAGCCAGGTCAAATTCTTCTGTTTCACGTGAAACACGACGCAGTACCGCATTGACCAGACCGCTTAAAGGTTCAAATCCCAGCTGTTTGGCTGCAGTGACGGTTTCTGAAATCGCAGCATGTGCCGGAATACGCGTACATAGAATCTGGTACAAACCCAAATATAAGCAGCTTTCTAGAGCCTGGTTATCAAGAGGTTTGGTTAATAGCGGCAGGGTGATGGCTTTCAGGCCATGCCACTGACGTAAACAGCCTAGCGTTAACTCGTGATAAAGACCACGGTCACGTTCAGACACAATATTAATATGTTGATTGAGTACAGAAGCAAGTGATTGGCCATTTTGTACAGCCAATAGCGTTTTTACAACTTGCGCGCGCAAATTCAAATTTTTAGCTGATGATTGAATTTGGCTCATGCGAATTTATATCCTACCGATAGTTTTTGAGTTTGATTAATTTGAACAGCATTCAGGGCTTTGCCGCCTGGCCATTGCAGATTGGTGATGCAAATGACATTTTGATCGCCACACATCACATGCACGCCATCTTTATCCAGGGCAATCACTTCACTAGGCAGGGCATTGCTTGCCTTTTGTGTGGAAAGTGATGAATTCCAGATGCGTAAATTGTTGCCGTCATCTAGCGGGGTGAATGCCACTGGCCAGGGATTAAAGGCACGAATATTACGGTCAATATCTGCTGCAGGCTGGGTCCAGTCAATTTGTGCTTCGGCTTTTGTCAGTTTATGCGCGTAGACAGTCAGATTTTCATCCTGAACTTCACGGGTCTCAAGATAGTGCTGTAAAGTCTGTTCCGATTCGAGCACGGCCACAATCGCCTCAGCACCTTGCAGCGCCAGTTTGTCATGCAGGCTGGCAGATGTATCTTCGGCGCTAATCGGGCACAGTGTTTTATACATCATGTCCCCGGTATCCAGACCGGCTGCCATTTTCATAATGGTCACACCTGTTTCGATATCGCCGGTAGCAATCGCGCGCTGAATCGGGGCTGCACCGCGCCAGCGTGGCAACAGCGAACCATGAATATTCAGGCAACCATATTTTGGCGTATCCAGAACCACTTGTGGCAGGATCAGGCCATAAGCTGCCACCACCATCACATCTGCATTTAAGGCTTTAAGTTCCGCTTGCGCCGCCAGACCTTCTTCAGTCGATGACTTGAAATGTAAAGGCTGATAGACCGAAAGATGATGTTCAAGCGCTAACTGCTTCACCGCAGATGCCGTGAGCTTTTGTCCACGTCCGGCCTTGCGGTCCGGTTGAGTATAGACCGCCACAATTTCATGTTCGGTTCTAAGCAACGCAGCCAATGCAGTCGCTGCAAATTCTGGTGTGCCTGCAAATATGATCTTCACACATGAAATTCCAAATAAACTTAAAAGCTATTATAAGCCAAAAGCCAAATTTCAGCCTAATCGTTGCAAAAACTTATCCGAGAAGCTTGGTGAGTGCTTGAATTTCAGTGGAATTTTTATATAAAAAAAACTCATGCAAATTGTAAAAATTATTCATGAAAGTTTTGTATTGTCCTGATGATGATGATGGCGGTATAGTAGATTTCATTAAGAAATTTGGGGGTGTTTCAAAAAGTATGCTAGTTAATTCTGTCAATAGAGAAATTGAAAATAAGTAAATTAAATTCACTATATTTTTAATGCTTTATGAGATTTCAATTGTGGTTAAAATATAATCAGCATACTTTTTGAAACACCACCAGAAATTTTTATCGTCAGATCATCCAAATCTCTCTATAGACATTTTTGCCTGTATCTACACCCAAAAGGCCATCTTGTAAATCAAGGGCTTGTAGTATGATAGGTTTAAAATTCAACTGATTTAAGCTCCTTGTCAGTATGATTTAGCCAGAGTGGATCTGCCCGATTCATTGCAAGCTCAAACTTTGTTGGAAATATAAAATGCCTGACTATCGTTCAAAAACATCGACACACGGAAGAAATATGGCTGGCGCACGCGGTTTATGGCGTGCCACCGGCATGAAAGATGAAGATTTCGGTAAGCCGATTATTGCGGTGGTGAACTCGTTCACCCAGTTTGTACCAGGTCATGTGCATCTTAAAGATCTGGGTCAGCTGGTGGCACGTCAAATTGAAGCGTCAGGCGGTGTGGCAAAAGAATTCAATACCATTGCGGTCGATGACGGCATCGCGATGGGTCATGACGGCATGCTGTATTCATTGCCTTCGCGTGACCTGATTGCAGACTCGGTCGAGTACATGGTCAATGCCCATTGTGCCGATGCGATGGTGTGTATCTCGAACTGTGACAAGATCACCCCAGGTATGTTAATGGCTGCGATGCGTCTGAACATTCCGGTGGTATTTGTCTCTGGCGGTCCAATGGAAGCGGGCAAGGTCAAAATCCGTGGCAATGAAAAAGCCATTGACCTAGTCGATGCCATGATTGTTGCAGCAGATGACAGCTTCACTGATGAAGAAGTTGCTGAATATGAACGTTCAGCTTGCCCAACCTGTGGTTCATGTTCAGGCATGTTTACCGCAAACTCGATGAACTGTTTGACTGAAGCACTTGGTTTATCGCTTCCGGGCAATGGTTCTACGCTGGCAACACATGCCAACCGTAAGAAATTATTTGAGCGCGCAGGTCAGTTGATCGTTGAAATCACCAAGCGTCATTATGAACAGAATGATTACAGCGTATTGCCACGTAATGTAGCAACCAAAGCATCTTATGAAAATGCCATGACTTTGGACATCGCGATGGGTGGTTCAACCAACACCGTTCTTCACTTGTTGGCAGCTGCTCACGAAGCAGAAGTAGACTTCACCATGGACGATATCGACCGTTTATCTCGTATAGTGCCTGTACTGTGTAAAGTGGCACCTGCGGTTAAAAACGTCCACATGGAAGATATTCACCGTGCCGGCGGCATTATGTCGATCCTCGGTGAACTAGACCGTGGTGGCTTACTGGATACGTCTGTACCGACCGTACATGAAGCAACGTTGAAAGATGCTTTAGACAAATGGGACATCATCCGTACTGAAGATGAAGAGGTATATAACTTCTTCAAATCGGCACCGGGCGGTGTACCAACCCAAACTGCATTCTCACAAGATCGTTATTACACCCGTCTAGATGGCGACCGTGAAAATGGTGTAATACGTAATGTTGAACATGCCTTCTCACAAGATGGTGGTCTAGCGGTACTTTACGGCAACATCGCGCTAGAAGGCTGTATCGTAAAAACTGCGGGTGTGGATGATTCAATCCTGAAATTCAACGGGACTGCACGTGTATTTGAAAGCCAGGATGATGCAGTTGAAGCCATTCTTGGTGGGAAAATCGTGGCAGGTGATGTGGTGCTGATCCGTTATGAAGGTCCACAGGGTGGTCCAGGCATGCAAGAAATGTTGTACCCAACCAGCTACTTAAAATCGAAAGGTTTAGGTAAAGACTGTGCACTTGTCACTGATGGTCGTTTCTCTGGTGGTTCTTCAGGTCTTTCCATTGGTCACGTTTCCCCAGAAGCAGCTGAAGGCGGCACAATTGCCCTGGTTGAAGATGGCGACCGTATCGAAATTGATATTCCAAACCGTAGCATTCATTTAGCCGTTGCTGAAGATGTATTGGCAGCACGCCGTGAAGTACAAGAAGCCAAAGGTTGGAAGCCTGCAAAGGAACGTCCACGTAAAGTATCTAAAGCGCTGAAAGCCTATGCAATGCATGCCACCAGTGCGGCGAAAGGTGCGGTACGTGATATCTAAGCTGTAATTTTACAGATTTAAATAGCACTCCAGATGGGGTGCTTTTTTTATACAAGAAACTATACAATGATCTTAAAATAAATTGTCCAAGACCGACGCTTAAAATCGGTCATCGCCCAGGAAGAGTGATTGATAGCAAATAATTATATTGACAAATATAGTCAAACATATACAATTTAGGTATTAAATTTTAAAAAAACTTGCAATGAAATACTTGACTGAAAGCTTAAAGAAAGTAGAGCAAGACCTTGCTTATTTTGTATCCCCTGAAAATAAAGATGGGTTTATTAAGGAATTTGCATCATGGGTCTATGGTGAGTGGTCAAAGAATGATTTCTATGAAACCGATATTGTAGATTTAGGCTATGATTGTTCTTCGTACCCTGAAAAAACGAATCAATCACTCTCCGATAAATGCCCCACCTATGCTGATTTTATTAATGCAAATACAGGCTTTTCTGAATGTACTCACGTTTCAGGACAAGGTATGCGCTGTCAAGAATATGAGGAAAAATTATTAGAGATTTTTGGTGATGCTTGCGCTAAAAAACTAGATGATTTAGTAGAGCTATATCAACTAGAAGTGCCTGAAAAATACAAAAAATTTGCAGAAAATATTAGTGAACTAATTTTCCTTGAAGTTGTTGATCATTATGAGGATTCAGAACTTTATGAGGTTTGTGACGATATTTTATTAAAATATAATCAGCTAGGAGTCGCATCATCCCCTTATACATGCCCTATCTGTGGATGGGATGAAGACAATGATCTAGCCATATATTGTGATGAATCCATATTTAAAGACTATACACTTGAGGATTTCAAGAAGTTAGCGGAGATTGATTAATGTATTCTCCTGCTAAATTCGGTGAAATGATTGGGAAGTCGGTTAAAACTCTACAAAGATGGGATGCCGAAGGTATTTTGGTTGCATGTCGAAATCCTAAAAATCGCAGATACTACACGCACGATCAATACCTTGAATATATCGGTATAAAAGCAACGGAAGCTAAATCGTCAGTAATTGTTTATTCAAGGGTATCTAGTGTTGCTCAAAAGCCCGATTTAGCTAATCAGGTGTCAGCTTTAGAAACTTTTTGTACTGTAAATGGCTATGCTGTTGATGATTGGGTGTCAGAGATTGGAAGTGGTTTGAATTATAAAAGAAAGAAATTCAATCAGCTTTTTCTTGATATTGAAATGGGTAAAGTTTCAATGCTTGTCATCGCTCACAAAGACCGTTTGGTGCGTTTTGGTTTTGAGTGGTTTGAATCTTTTGCTGAAAGACATGGTTGTAAAATTATTATTATGAATCAAGAATCTCTTTCCCCAACGGAAGAAGTAACTCAAGACCTGTTAGCGATTATTCATTGTTTTTCTTCTCGACTTTATGGATTAAGAAAATACAAAGAAAAAGTTAAAGAATTAGTGAATAGTAAGGAATAACTTTTTGAAACTAACACGCATCCATCACTGTAAAAACTTGAATGTGCAAAAGTACAAGCAACTTGAAAAACAAGCTGTTTTACTTGGTCGTGTTCGTAGCGAAGTGTGGGCTAAATATGGTGCTGTTGCAGGTTTAAATATCAGCGACAGAACCATTCGTGATGCGTGGATGAAAGAAAGTCGTGACTTTGGTGTTTCTGCAAATGCGTGGAAAGAAACGCTACGTGATTGCGTAGGTGATATTAAAGCCTATCGAGAAGCATCAAAAGACAAAGTAAAGCAGGCGATCCGAAAACGCACCTCCTGTAATAATGAACAAAAAAGACTATACACCTTGCTTAAAAAAGATGAATGGATGACTGATAATTTCCTCCATCGTCAAATGCGTAATCACTTTAAGCATGGTGTTAATCACACACATAATCAAATTATTGTTCGTGCGGATATGTGTAAAACCTTTGAGCTAAACGGTCAATGTTGGCTTAAAGTGCCAAGTCTAGTCCCTCGACAAACCATTAAAATTCCACTAAACACCACTGTTGATTTTGCGCCACAAGGCACACTTAGAATCATTCTAAAAAACGGTAATGTTGAAGTTCACTCAACTTATGATGCAGTTGAAACACAGGATTGTGGTCAGGAAACCGTAGGTGTTGATAAAGGTTATTCAGAAGCCTTTGTGGATTCTGATGGTGAAGTATATGGCAATGGTTTAGGTAAATTGATCTCAAGTGAATCAGACTACCTAAATCAAAAGTACAAACGTAGAAATAAGCTCAGAGCGATTTCTAAAGCCAAACCGCACAAGAAACAGAAAATTGAGTTAAATAATCTAGGTCGCAAGAAGCTAGATAAAAGGCAAGATGCTCAGAAAGCAAAGCTCAAGACATTGATATTTACAGCAACTCACAAGTTGGTTGATAAAGCCAAAGTGATTGTTGCGGAGGATTTAACCGCACCAATCCAAAGTAAGCGTAGCTATGGTAAAAATACCAATAGACGTTTAAACACATGGGTTAAAGGCTTATTAGCCGATGCCCTAACAGGTATATCTCACCGTAGAGGTTCTACGGTGCATCTAGTCAATTCTGCATACACTTCGCAAAGTGATTCTTTCTTACGTGGGCTTTTAATAGGCACACGCAAGGGAGATCGCTTTCATCGTTTTAATGGGGAAGTTGTGCAAGCTGATTGGAATGCTGCGAGAAACGTGCTTGCAAGATTAAACGACAATGAGATAAGTCGTTATACGCCTTACAAAACTGTAAAGCGTATATTGCAAGAACGGACTGATCGCTATAAGTCGGAACTGACCGACTCAGGCTCTAGTTACACGTTTGGCAACAAGACATTAACAGAGTGCGAATTAGTCCTTGACTATGTTTGACTACATTTTAAGGAACAGAATAATGAGTAAAGATAATATCCGCGAGCATTCTGCCCCCGTTTATGAAGGTATTGAAAATGCACCGGCGCGTTCCATGATGCGTGCCACCGGTTTTCAGGATGCCGATTTTAACCGGCCATTTATCGGCATTGCTTCGACCTGGGCCAATGTCACGCCTTGTAATATGCATATTGATGGTCTGGCCAGAACCGTAGAGCAGGGCGTGAGTGCGGCGGGTGGCAAGGGCATTATCTTTAATACCATTACCATTTCAGATGGCATTTCCAATGGCACCGAAGGCATGAAATATTCCCTGCTGTCACGGGAAGTGATCGCAGATTCGATTGAAACCGTGGTCGGCTGTCAGGCTTATGATGGTGTGATTGCCATTGGTGGCTGTGACAAAAATATGCCTGGCTGCATCATGGGATTGGCGCGCCTCAACCGTCCGGGGCTGTTTATTTATGGCGGAACCATCAAACCGGGTGAAGGTCATACCGACATGATTTCAGTGTTTGAAGCGGTGGGTCAATATGCCAAAGGTGAAATCAACGCGATTCAGGTCAAGCATATTGAAGAGGTTTCCTTGCCAGGTCCGGGTTCGTGTGGCGGTATGTACACGGCCAACTCGATGGCCTCTGCGATTGAAGCTTTAGGTATGAGCCTGCCGGGCTCTTCGGCACAGGAAGCGGTATCGGAAGACAAGCAAATTGACTGTGCCCGGGCCGGTGAAGCGGTGATGAACCTGTTGCGACTGGATATTAAGCCGCGCGACATCATGACCAAAGCCGCCTTTGAAAACTCGATTAAAGTCTTGATTGCGCTGGGTGGTTCGACCAATGGTGTACTGCATCTTTTAGCCATGGCACATACAGCAGGAGTGGAATTGAGTCTGGATGATTTCGTGCGGATTGGTAAAGATATTCCGGTGGTGGCCGACGTGCGTCCATCAGGTAAATATCTGATGTCAGAACTGATTGCGATTGGTGGAATTCAACCACTGATGAAGCGCATGCTGGATGCCGGCATGCTGGATGGCTCATGTCTGACGGTCACAGGTAAGACGCTGGCAGAAAATCTGGCCGATGTGCAGGACTATCCGGAAGGCCAGCAGATTATTCTGCCTTTTGATGCGCCAGTGAAAAAAGACTCACATCTGGTGATTCTAAAAGGCAATCTGTCACCGAAGGGCGCGGTCGCCAAAATTACCGGTAAGGAAGGACTGCATTTTGCTGGCCCGGCTCGCGTGTTTGAAGGTGAGCAGGGTGCCATGCGCGGTATTCTGGATGGCGAAGTCCAGCCGGGTGAAGTGGTGGTGATTCGTGGCGTTGGTCCCAAAGGTGGCCCGGGAATGCCAGAAATGCTGAAACCGACCTCTGCGATTATCGGGAAGGGCTTAGGCGCTTCAGTTGCCCTGATTACCGATGGACGCTTCTCGGGTGGCAGTCACGGTTTTGTGATTGGTCATGTCACCCCCGAAGCTTATGATGGCGGCCCGATTGGTCTGGTACAAAATGGCGACCAGATTTCAATTAATGCGGAAACCCGGGAAATGACCTGGCATGTGGATGAGCCGGAGATTGCAGCACGTCAAGCAGCTTGGATCAAACCAAAACCGAACTATACCCATGGAGCACTGGCCAAATTCGCCAAACTGACCTCAGGTGCAGAAACCGGGGCGGTCACTGACTTGAATCTTGACCTCTAATCCATTGTTAAACATTGAACATTTGTTTATGACTTGATATAAGTTTTTACACCATGCAGGGCTTTGGCTCTGCGATCTTAAAAATAGATTATTCTGTACAGATTCAATTTTTTGAACTGCACACCGTCATCTTTGTCGAGGCCGAACTCATGTCCCTGTTACGCCGTTGGTTTGATCCAATCCGATCGAGTTGGTTTTACCAGAAACCAATCCGTCAAACGGTGTTATCTATTCAAGATGGGCTGAGTATCCATTTAAGACTGGATGATGTGTACAGCTATCTGGCGGTACAGCAGCTGCCCCAGCTCGAAGAAATTTTAAGTCCGCAGCTCAAGCCGCTGAAAGTAATTATTTCCAGTTCGCATGCAGCCCCCCCAAATCAGATGTCTTTTGATGAATGGCAGCACTACACCCTAAATGATGCCAAGATTCTGTCGAAACAGCATCGTTTTAGTTTTCATGACACGCCAGAATTGCCCAGCGCTGAAGCCTTGCAACAGGCGGAACTGATTTTACGGCATACCCCGCTGCGCGGGCAGGATTTTCTGTATTTGCTGGAAGATGTGTTTCATATGTTGTGGCAAAAACAGACCGGAAAATTACGAACCCTTTATGCCATGGCCAGTCGTCATCATCAGCCACAGGACTTTCCCGAACGTATTTTTGACCAGACCCCGATTCTGGCCAGCTATTTTAATTTAGGCGGACGCCAGTATCAGGCAGTCGATGACCTGTTGCGTCTGACCCGGCGTCTGGAGCAGCAAAAACTGCTGACCGGTAATCCGATTTTTATGATCGATCACATTGAATGGCGTGAGCATCTGATCAGTGATGCTGAAGAGCTGAACGAGATCCAGTCGATGGATCCGGAACTGGACTTGTATATCGCGCTGGAAGATCCGATCTCCTGGCTTTTGCTGGCCTATATCAAGGAAGAACTGGCGGATTATTATAATATCCAGTTGAATGTCTATCCCTTGTCCTATCGTGGCCGGGATGAGTTTGACTGGAGTCTGGCCACACGTTTATCCAAACGGACGGACGTAGAATTTACCCCGTTTTGCCGACCGACCGAGCAGGCGATTGCGCCAATCGCACAGTTATTTTATAGCTGTCCCGAGGAGCAGCGGATTGAGGCGATGTACCAGATCCTGCAAGCGGTCTGGACCCGTGGGGAAGACCTGTCTTATGCGCCGCATTTCAAGCGTATGCAGCAGCAACTCAACATTGCCGAGCTGAGCCAGGATGATATTCTGGCCAAGCTGCAGGACAACGATATGCTCTGCGAAATGAAGTCACAGCCGAACTTTCCAGTGCTGGAATTACGCATAGATGATCAAAGTTATACATTTAATAGCTTATATCGGGTCTGGATGATTGAAAGTATTTTCAGTAATGTGTTAGAAGAAAAGTATAAGAGTAATAATCAAACTGAAAGTGAACTGAAAAAACATGGAAAAGATCAAAGCTGAATCATTACAACATGCACGTCAACAGATCGATGCCATTGATACAGCTTTAGTTGAGCTGATCGCGGCGCGTCAATTTTATGTGGATCAAACCACGCGTTTCAAAAAAACCGAAACCGATTTACAGTCACCGGAACGTATGGAACAGATTGTAGAAAGTGTCAGAGCACTGGCGCAGCAACAGGGTGTCGATCAGGAATTTATTGAACATCTATACCGTGAAATGTTCCAGTATTTTATTCAGCGTGAACTGAAAGAGTTTCGTCCTTAAACGGGCTCATTTCAGTTTAACCGCACCGGACGATCTTCAAGCTATGCAGCAGATCTTGCTGTAGCTGTGGTGATTTTTAAGCCCAACATCGCCTTTTTGCAAAAATAATTTATCCATAAAAAGCCCATTCAGCCAAGTGCCTAAAGCCTTGCCTGGACGGGCTTTGCACGGTTTTATAGAAATTATGGTAAAAAAAAGAAATTGATTTTATTAAATATTTTTACAATGTAAGTTTGATTTAATTTAAAAAGTATATATGTTGTATATACATCTTTTGCAAAGTAGTCTTTATTTTGGAGAGATAAGCAATGAGCGAGCAAATCAAAAAAATAAAGACAGGCAAGAAAGATGGACAACTTTTAATTCGTATTCAGAGTACGGAGCGTGATGAATTTATTCGTCTCTGCGAAGAACTGGATACTAGTGCTGCTCGTGAATTAAGAAAATTTATTCGTGGTTTTGTGAAACAACACAAGCCTAACGAATAGCCTTACTAGGGAGTAATACCATGGCTAAGCAAGTTAAATCTTTAAAGCAAGAAATCAAAGCACGTTTGAAAAAGATTTCAAAACATAAAGGCAAATTGAAGCAACTGAAGCAAGCGCTTAAAAAACAGAAATAAGCCAACGTGAATCAATTGCCAGTCACTTAAAACAGTTCATTCTAGACAGACTGTTTTAGGCTACAAAAAAGACCGAACATATATGTTCGGTCTTTTTGCTTGCAACAGGCTGTGCCCAGTCATCGCTGAATTTTATTTTTTATCGACCAGACTGAAGAACCAGTTTAAGAACAGGGCTGCAAACGTTGCCGTACCAATACCACCCAGATTGAAGCTACCAAAAGTCAGGGCAAAATCACCCGTACCTAAAATAATGGTCACCGCAGCCACCATCAGGTTCTTGTTCTGCGAAAAATCGACCTTGTTCTCAATCCAGATTTTGGCACCAGCAATAGTAATCAAACCAAAGACTATAATCGAAGCACCGGTCAGAATCGCCGTTGGAATAGTATGAATCACCGCACCAAACTTAGGCGATAAACCCAGGAACACAGCAAAGACACCCGCGACTGCAAAGATGATGGTCGAGTAAACCCGTGTCACGGCCATTACACCAATGTTTTCACCATAGGTGGTCATACCCGGCGCACCCACACCACCGGCTAAAGTGGTTGCAATACCATCTGCTACAAAGGCTTTACCAATATGCGGATCTAGGTTTTCACCGGTCATCGCGCCTACGGCTTTAATATGGCCCAGATTTTCAGCCACCAGAATCAAGGCAATTGGCGCAATGATCAACATCGCATTCAATTCAAAGGTCGGTGCATGGAAAGTCGGTAACCCAAACCAGGCCGCTTGCTGAATGGGAAGGAAGTTGATTGCAGTACCATAACCCATGATATTGCTGAGCATGAAATAGATCAGATAGGCCAGTAACAGACCGACCAATAATAGCAGGCGTTGCAGCAGGCCTTTGGTAAAGACGGCAATCGAGCCCATGCACATCACGGTAACGAGAGACATCCACATATTAAAGGTGTTGCCCATGACGCTTTTAACCGTGACTGGAGCAAGGTTCAGGCCAATGATCATCACTACGGCACCGGTCACCACCGGTGGCATCAGCTTTTCAATCCAGCGCGTGCCGGTCGCCATGACCAGAAAACCCATCAGGGCATAGAAGATACCACAGGCAATAATACCGCCGGCTGCGACGCCAATATTGGGGTTGAGTCCACCACCACCGGCATAACCGGTTGCCGCGATGACCACACCAATAAAGGCAAAGCTTGAACCTAAATAACTTGGAACCCGGCCACCGGTAATCAGAAAGAACAGGATGGTACAAATCCCTGACATTAAAATGGCCAGGTTAGGGTCAAAGCCCATTAAAAAAGGTGCCAGTACAGTCGCACCAAACATGGCAAAAGCATGTTGTACACCCAAAACGACCGTTTGTGCGGGTGGCAAATACTCTGCGGTACCTACTGGGCGTGCATCGATGCTGCCCTCATAAGGGCGCCATTTGGGAAACCAACTGGACATAAAATGAGCACTCGAAAGATAAATTGTGCACATCATACTCTTGTTCTTTAGAAGATTTAATCACTTAAACAAAATTTTTGTTCAAATTAATTCTATGACTTTATTTAATATTTTACCGGGTGGTAAAAGAATTTTGAGTTAAAACTAAAGTGAAATCAGTAGATTAATTTCTTATAATCAATAGGGCTATGTATAAATAAATCTGATTTACTATATAAAATAAAATATTTCTTGGCTATTGACTGCTCAATAAAAAAGCACATCGCGAAGATGTGCTTTTAAACGGTTTGTTTGGATTAACCGGTATTGCGTAAACCCGCAGCAATTCCGGCAATACTGACCATCAGGGCATGATCCACTGGGGTATTTTCAGCTTGCTGCTGTTGCAGATAGAGACGACGACGTTTCATCAGCTCGGCTTGCAGCAAATGTAGTGGCAACAAATACGGTTTACGGACTTTCATGGATTGATCCAGTACGCCGTTGCTACTCAACAATTTGGATTCACCCTTTAACGTCAGCAAGGTCTGTACAGCATCCTGCAAACGCTGGCGCAGCTCTGTGCCGAGTACTTTGAGATCTTCATCTTGGGTCAGATGTGATTCATAGTACAAGGCCACATGTGCATCGGCTTTGGACAGCACCATTTCCAGCATATCAATCAGGGTCTGAAAATATGGCCACTCTGCCAGCATCTCATCGAGTACCGCCCGTTGCCCCTGATCCAGTACTTTATTCAGCGCGGCACCGGTACCCAGCCAGGCAGGTAACATCAGACGAATCTGGGTCCAGGCAAATACCCACGGAATCGCACGCAAGGACTCAATCCCGCCACTGACTTTACGTTTCGCCGGCCGTGAACCCAGCGGTAGCATTTGCAGTTCAAGTTCCGGAGTGACAGTGCGCAGGTATTTGACAAAATGCGGGTTTTCACGCACGGTCTGGCGATAGACCTGAACCGAGAGTTCGGTCATTTGATGCATCAAGTCGCGCCATTCCTGTTTCGGCTCGGGTGGCGGGAGCAAGGTCGCTTCTAAGGTCGCAGCGGTATAAATTTCCAGATTCTGCAGGGCAATCTCTTCCAGTCCGAATTTAAAGCGGATCATTTCGCCCTGTTCAGTCACCCGAATCGTGCCTGAAATCGACCCCGGTGGCTGTGAGAACAAGGCTTGCTGGGTTGGCGCACCGCCACGGCTGATCGAACCGCCACGGCCATGAAACAGGGTCAGCTGAACGCCATGTTGCTGGGCAATCGTCGTCAGTTCTTCCTGGGCACGGTACTGCGCCCAGTTGGCCGACATAAAACCGGCGTCCTTGGCTGAATCCGAATAGCCAATCATCACTTCATGCTTGCCCTGAATATGCTGTTTGTACCAGTGCATATTGAACAGGGTCGACATGGTCTCGGCTGCACCGTCCAGATCTTTGAGGGTTTCAAACAGTGGTACCACTCGTAAGGCGTGCTTGATACCCGCTTCTTTTTGTAGAAGCAATACCGCCAGCACATCACTTGGATATTCCGCCATGGAAATAATATAGGCACCCAGAGACTCGCTCGGCTGTTCTGCCAGGGTGCGCATGGTGGCAAAGACTTCCTGTACATCCGGATGCTGAATCAGACTGCCGGCTGGTTCATTCAGATGTTTTGGGAGCAAGGGACGTTTGCTTTGCAATTCTTGCAGTAAAAAGTTTTGACGGGCCTGTTCGGTCCAGGTTTCAAAATTTCCCAGCCCTAAATATTCGGTAATCGCCGAGATCGCCTGACGGTGACGTCCTGATTCCTGACGGATATCCAGTTTCAGTAACTCAATTCCAAAGCTGTTGACCCGGTAAATAAAGTCCAGCAGGCTGCCATTGGCAATTTCAGCCAGATTGCAGCCCATCAGCGAGCGGTAACAGGTCAGGAGCGGTTGTAAAAGTTCGTCTTTACTTTTAATCACCAGACTGTCATCGGCATCATTGCCCTTTAATTTTTCTGCCAGCCAGTGTCGGGTCGCTTTCAGGCGGCTACGGGTGTCACGTAAATATTCACGGTAGGGTTCCGGATGATCCAGACCCAATGCCTCGGAGATTTCCGGACTGCATTGCTGAATGGAGAGTTCCCAGCGCAGGTTCTCAATATCGCGTAAATACAGATCGGCAGCTTTCCAGCGTGACAGCCATAACACTTCTTGCGTCACATTATGGGTAACATTCGGGTTGCCATCGCGGTCACCGCCCATCCAGGAAGCAAAACGTACCGGTGCAATATCTAAGGGCAGGTTCTGGCCACATTGCGCCTGAACCATGCCATTTAGTTCGCGGATAAATTTCGGAACCGCATTCCACAGGGTCTGTTCAATGGTAGTAAAGCCCCATTTGGCTTCATCGATTGGGGTCGGGCGATGCTGACGGATTTCATCGGTTTGCCAGGCCGAGCTGATCAGCTGTTTCAGATCTGCCAACACCGCCTGACGTTCACGCGGCGTGAGTTTCTGCTGGTCGAATTTGGACAGGGCATTATTGATACCATCATATTTTTGGATCAGGGTGCGGCGGCTGACTTCTGTCGGATGCGCGGTCAGGACCAGTTCAATTTTTAATTCACAAATTTGCTGGTATAGCGTGTCGGCAGAAATCTCCTGCTGTTTAAATTTTTCAAATAAAGGCACCAGAGGATTGGGCGATTCTGCAGTGTCATCAAACTCGCTCTGACGGCGACGACGCACCACATGATATTGTTCGGCAATATTGGCAAAGTTCAAAAAATGGGTAAAGGCACGGGTTAGAGGCAGGATTTCCGCATCTTCCAGGCTCAAAAATAATTGTTCTAGCTGTTTTTCTGCTTCGACCTGTCCATCACGTGCGCCTTTAGATAAAGCACGAATCTGCTCAATCTGATTAAACAAATCCTGCCCCGCATGTAATTTTAAGGTTTCCCCCAGCAAATTACCCAGTAAGCGTACGTCTTCGCGTAGTGGTGCATCAATTTGTTGAATCATTTTTATATTCCCTTAAATGCTTGCTTTGACTATACCGCGACTGTAGGACAATCCAAGTCCTTTACAGACAAAAGTTGCAGATATTTTGCAGGTTTTTTAGCAAGTTTTAGCCAGTATCCTGTCGCCAGCACTCAAGCGATCAGAAGGAATTTAATCAGCAATGGCATATTTCAGCATAAACAATTCAATCGCCTGACTAATGATCTGTTGCTGTTCTGCGCTTGAAGGGGGAGGGCTGAGACCCAGCAGGATTTTCTGATGACGGGTTCCGGTCAGCAGGGACACGATCAGCTCGGTCTGTTTTTCTGGAAGATCGACCTGAATAAAGCTGTACTGTTGGGCCAGAGCAAAGAAATCATTCCAGACTGCATCCAGTTTGCTATGCGAGGCCTCATAAAACTGTTCTGCCAGAGGACTTTGCTGCGAGGCCAGTTCCATCAGTAACAGGTCCAGCTTGATCGCTTCTGGTAAATGAATAATATTTAAAGCGCGCTGACAGGCCTGATAAAACTCCTGCGCAAAGTCACTGCTCGGCTGCAAGAGCTGAGGATGTTCATGCAGAATGGCTTCACAGGTATCCTCAATCGCACAGCTAAACAGGGTCGCCTTGTCCTGAAAATGGTTATACACCGTCAGCTTGGTCACACCTGCCTCACGTGCAATCTGGTTCATGCTGGAGGCATGATAGCCATGCGCTAAAAACAGCGCTTTGGCCACGCTGAGGATGCGCTGACGCTTTTCCAGATCCTTGGGTCGTCCTACAGGTATTTGCACAATTTCTTCCAAAAAAAGTCAATACGGTCATTGCTTTGAAGCTTGAGTTTTAATTAGTGTACCGGGTGGTATATTAATTAAAAAACAAGCAATTCAATATATCAGCATAGTTTGCCCTAAAAAAGACGATCAGATAAGAGCGAATAAGATGAGCAGGATTTACAGCGTATTGGCTGGCATGGTGGTGCTTTGCAGCGTGACTTTAAGCGGGTGCAGCAAAGATACTGCTGCAGCACAACAGGAAGTTCCCTTTGTCATGGTGGCGACACCCACCACTTCACAGCATGAATTAAAAAGTTATGCCGGTGATGTGCAGGCACGCCAGCAAACGGCGCTGGCATTTCGGGTCGCTGGGCAGGTGACCCAGCGCTTCGCTGATGTGGGTGACCAGGTCAAAGCCGGGCAAGTCCTGGCAACTCTGGATGTCAAAGATGCCCAGCTGCAGCTGAATGCAGCACATGCCCAGCTGGAAAGCGCGCAGTCTGCTACTAAGATTGCTCAGGATGAATTACAACGTTTCAAGCAGTTATTGCCATCCAATGCCGTGAGCCGCTCACAATATGACGCGATCGAAAACCAGTACAAGACCGCCCTATCAAATCTGAAACAGGCACAATCCAACTACGATACCGCTAAAAACCAGACTGCTTATAACCAGCTGATTGCCACCAGAAACGGCGTGATCACTGCACGCAATATAGAAACAGGACAGGTGGTGGCTGCCGGGCAGGCGGCGTATGAACTGGCGATTGCCGGTGAGCGTGAAGTGGTAATTGGCGTACCGGAACAGGCTATTTCGGAGATCAAGGTTGGACAGGCAGCTACAGTGACATTATGGTCCAAACCTGAAGAGAAATTTGCCGCTTTTGTCCGCGAGATTTCACCAGCAGCGGACCAGTCGCGTACCTTTCGGGTTAAAGTTTCCTTACGTGAAGGCAATGGTCAGATCCAGCTGGGGCAAAGTGCCCGGGTATTTTTTCAGCACAGCCGCGACAATATGCTCAGTGTGCCGCTATCCAGTGTCTCGGCAACGGATCAGCAGGCTTATGTGATGGTGGTCCAGCCGGATCATACCTTGCGTAAAGTTCCGGTTCAGCTCGGTGCCTATGGCCGGGACAGTGTTCCTATACTCAGTGGCCTCAAGCCGGAAGATTATGTAGTGATTGGCGGCGTACATCTGCTGCGTAACCAGCAAAAAATCAATCCGATTGATCGTGAAAACCGTCGTGTGACCATTCAGGCAGGGAGTTAAGCATGAACTTTAACCTGTCGGAATGGGCCTTAAAAAATAAAGGTCTGGTGCTGTATTTTATGATCCTGCTGGGTCTGATCGGCATCGTCTCTTATTCCCAACTGTCACAAAGTGAAGATCCGCCTTTTACTTTTAAAGTCATGGTGATCCAGACCTATTGGCCGGGTGCCAGTGCCAAAGAAGTATCCCTACAGGTCACTGACCGGATTGAAAAGGAACTGATGACCACGGGACAGTATGACCGCATCATGGCCTATTCACGTCCGGGTGAATCCATGGTGACTTTTGTTGCCAAGGATTCTCTGGCTTCGAAAGATGTCGCGGATGTCTGGTATAACGTGCGCAAGAAAGTGGGCGATATCCGGCATGAATTGCCACAAGGAGTACAAGGGCCGTTCTTTAATGATGAATTCGGCGATACCTTTGGCAATATTTATGTGCTCAAGGGTAAAGATTTTGACTATGCGACCCTCAAGGAATACGCCGACCGCTTACAGCTGCAACTGCAACGGGTCAAAGATGTCGCCAAAGTTGAACTGATTGGCCTGCAAGACCAGAAAATCTGGATTGAGATTTCCAATACCAAGGCCATTCAGCTGGGCGTTCCAGTTATGGCGATTCAGCAAGCCTTGCAACAGCAAAATGCCACCACCCAGTCCGGTTTTTTTGAAACCGGTTCAGACCGGATTCAGGTGCGGGTCAGTGGTGCATTAAACAGTGTGGAAGAATTAAGACAGATGCCGCTGCTGGTCAATGGCAAAACTATTCAGTTGGGAGATGTCGCAGAAGTCTATCGTGGCTTTAGTGATCCGGCACAGCCTCGAATGCGCTTTATGGGTGAAAACGGCATTGGTATTGCTGTGTCCATGCGCAAAGGCGGCGATATTCTGGCACTGGGCAAACATCTGGAACAGGAATTTGCCCGTCTGCAAAAAACCTTGCCCCTTGGCATGGAGCTGCAAAAAGTCTCCGATCAGCCAGTGGCAGTCAAACGCAGCATTAACGAATTTATGAAAGTGCTGGCAGAGGCAGTAATTATTGTGCTGCTGGTCAGTTTCTTCTCGCTGGGTTTTCGTACCGGACTGGTGGTGGCCTTTTCGATTCCGCTAGTATTGGCCATGACCTTTGCCGGCATGCATTTATTTGATGTCGGCCTGCATAAAATTTCCTTGGGTGCCCTGATTCTGGCACTTGGTCTTCTGGTCGATGATGCCATTATTGCCATTGAAATGATGGCGATTAAAATGGAGCAGGGCTATAGCCGTTTGCAGGCAGCCGGACATGCCTGGCGCACCACCGCCTTTCCAATGCTGACCGGCACCCTGATTACCGCCGCCGGATTTTTACCGATTGCCACAGCAGCATCGAGTACCGGTGAATATACCCGTTCTATTTTTCAGGTGGTCACGATTGCACTGTTGATGTCCTGGATTGCCGCGGTGTTATTTGTGCCTTATCTGGGCGATAAACTGCTGCCCAATTTCAACAAAGACTTGATACAAAAAGCGCCGTGGTATCAGCGCCTTTGGGCGCGTTTGCGCAAGCAGCCCGAACCTCAGCCGGTCGTGCATCATGCCGGCGAACAGCATGACCCTTATCAAACCCGGTTTTATCAAGGTTTTCGCCGTTGGGTAAATACCTGTGTGACCTATCGTAAGACCGTGATTACAGCAACGGTAGGAATTTTTATTCTCTCCATTTTAATGTTTAAGCTGGTGCCACAGCAATTTTTCCCGCCCTCGAATCGGGCTGAAATTCTGGTGGATCTCAAACTTGAAGAAGGCGCCTCTCTGAAAGCCACCGAAGCTGCGGTGAAAAAAGTTGAAGCCTTTTTGTCGAAACAGCAGGGCATTGATAACTATGTGGCCTATGTCGGAATTGGTTCTCCGCGTTTCTATTTACCGCTGGATCAGCAGCTGCCGCAAACCAGTTTTGCCCAGTTTGTGGTGCTGGCATCCTCTTTGGAAGATCGTAACGAAATCCGTCAATCCTTGAGTGACCAGATTCGGCTGTTATTACCGGAAGTCCGTACCCGGGTGTCCCTGCTGGAAAATGGCCCTCCAGTCGGTTATCCATTGCAGTTCCGGGTCTCTGGTGAAGATCTGGGACTGGTTCGTGAATGGGCGCAGAAAGTCGCCGCAACCGTGGGCGATAATCCGAATACCACCAATGTACATCTGGACTGGGGTGAGCCGAGCAAAGTCATCAAACTGGAGATCGATCAGGATCGTGCCCGTCAGTTGGGCGTGACTAGCAGCGAACTGGCCAATATGCTGAACAGCTCGATTTTGGGGGCCGGCATTGATCAGTATCGGGAAAAGCGTGAACTGATTGAAATCCGTTTACGTGGTGCGCAGGCTGAACGCGTTGATGTCGCTTCTTTAAGCAGTCTGGCGATACCGACGTCACGTGGTACTTCGGTACCGTTGGCACAGCTTGCCAATATTGAATATAGCTTTGAAGAAGGCTTGATCTGGCATCGGAATCGTTTGCCGACCATCACAGTGCGTGCCGATATTCGCACGGCCTTACAGCCGGCCACTGTGGTGAATGAATTACACGATTCACTGCACCAACTTCGAGCTGAGTTGCCGAATGGCTATCTGCTGGAAGTCGGCGGCACGGTCGAAGAATCCGCACGTGGCCAGAACTCGGTCAATGCTGGCATGCCTTTATTCCTGGCGGTGGTGATGACCCTGTTAATGATTCAGCTCAAGAGCATCTCACGGGCCTTTATTGTATTCCTGACCGCACCTTTAGGCATTATCGGGGTGGTGTTATTCCTGTTACTTTTCAATAAACCTTTCGGTTTTGTGGCCATGCTCGGGACAATTGCGCTCTCTGGAATGATCATGCGAAATTCCCTGATTCTGATTGACCAGATCGAGCAGGATATTCAGGCCGGAGAATCCCAATGGGATGCCATTATCAATGCCACAGTCCGCCGTTGTCGCCCGATTGTCTTGACCGCATTGGCCGCTGTTTTAGCCATGATTCCCTTGTCCCGCAGTATTTTTTTCGGGCCGATGGCGGTGGCGATTATGGGGGGCTTGATTGTGGCAACCCTGTTGACCCTGTTTTTCCTGCCTGCACTATATGCACAGTGGTTTAAAGTGAAAAAAGTTTAAATTCTGTTTAAAATTGTCATAATTTCAGGTGCGAAATTTTGAAATTTTCAATATAGTAGCACCTGAGATTTTTATAATTCAAAAAATAAAAAATTGCTGTTTTGGCCTTACTGCCAGGGCAGTAATGAGGTTGAACCAGACATGACTCCAGTGACATTAACCAAGATGCGACGTTCCGTAGCCGTGGCCTATGTCTTCATGTTTTTGGCCTTATTTACCGTATTTAGCGGGGTATTTGCTTACTGGTTCGCACGTAAAGTGACACAAGTCGATTATGCCGAAGTCTGGTTACAGGCGCAGGCCTTGTGGATCATGCGAAATATCGTGATTTATACCATTTTGGCGCTCTTTGCTGCGCTGTGGTTTATTCCGCTGTTTTTCTTTGCCTGGGACAGCCAGTTATGGGTCAAAGCCTGTGTCGTGACCGGGGTGATTTTCAGCTTTATTGCCTTTATTTTCCTGATCAATGCCTGGTTTAAAGGTATCTATAAATTCTCTCAAAATAAAGCTGTGTTCTAAAGCGTATAATTTTTTTCATATTTCCCCTTGTAAAACTCGGTTTGACCCCAATTTCAGACCTCAGTTGAATATTAAACAAAATTCCGTGAGGAGCATCGCCAGACATGGCTAAACGTGATTATTATGAGGTTTTGGGCGTCGCTAAAACCGCTAGTGATGATGAAATCAAAAAAGCCTACCGTAAGTTGGCGATGAAATATCATCCAGACCGTAACCCGGACAATGCTGAAGCTGAAGATAAATTCAAAGAAGCAGCAGAAGCCTATGAAGTGCTCTCTGATGGTGAAAAGCGCAGCATGTACGACCGTATGGGCCATCAGGCCTTTGAAGGTGGTATGGGCGGTGGTGGCGGCTTCGGCGGTGGTTTCAGCGCAGAAGATATTTTTAGCCAGTTCGGTGATATTTTCGGTGGCGCTTTTGGTGGCGGCGGTGGTCGTGGCCAGCAACGTGCACGCCGTGGTTCTGACTTACGCTATGTGATGGAACTGACCCTGGAAGAAGCGGTCAAAGGCGTCAAGAAAACTATTACCTTTACTGCACCGGCACCGTGTGATGCCTGTGATGGTAAGGGTTCAAAAAATCCAAATGATGTGGAAACCTGCCGTACCTGTCATGGTGCCGGTCAAGTGCGTATGCAGCAAGGTTTCTTCTCGGTACAGCAAACCTGTAGCACCTGTCGTGGTCAGGGCAAGATCATCAAGAACCCATGTAATAAATGTCATGGTTCGGGTGTGTCGGATCGTCAGCAAACTCTGGAAGTCACTATTCCTGCGGGTGTGGACAATGGCGACCGCGTACGCTTGACCGGTAAAGGTGAAGCGATTCGTGATGGTCAGTCAGGTGATTTGTACGTCGAAGTGGTGGTGCGTGAGCACGAAATCTTCCAGCGTGATGGTGCTGACCTGTATATGGATGTGCCGGTTTCAATCGCCGATGCAGCCTTAGGTAAGGAAGTTCAGATTCCGACTCTAGACGGTCGAGTAAGCCTGAAAATTCCTGAAGGAACGCAAACGGGTAAACTGTTCCGCTTACGTGGAAAAGGTGTTAAACCGGTACGTACCAGCATGCAAGGTGATTTACTGTGCCGTATTGTAGTGGAAACACCAGTTAATTTAAGTGCACGTCAACGTGAACTGTTGAAAGAGCTGCAAGAAACCATGGATGGTGAAGACAGTAAATCATCACCAAAGAAAAAATCATTCTTTGATCGTTTGTTTGATTAATTGAGTGAAAGTAAAAAAGGACGCTGCGGCGTCCTTTTTTATTATGTAGATAAGATACTCTAGATTAGAAGATGCTATTTATTAGTTGATAGTTATCTTATTGTTTGATAGGTATCGCTTAAACATAAAAACCGCCTAAAAAGCGGTTTCTGTTTTTATATTTGACTATCTAAATAGAAAGTATGAGTCCAAATTTGGAGGGTGATAGATATTTTGTAAGTGAGAAAAAAGCATCATTGCCGAAATTAAAAAGGCCAATATTGTTATTACCGAGCTATATAATCGCATTCATTACTTATCAAATTTACCAGTACAGCAGAATACTCTTATTTTATTATCATGACAATGAAAGCTTAATCTTGTTGAAATTACTATAAATTTTTAAAATTTCATTTTTTAATAAATAAAATAAATATATATATAAGAAAACTTGATTAATTAAATTTTTCGTGTATAGTTAACTTAACTAGAAAAAAGTCTTGTTTCGGTAAATCTTCTTTAAGTATCGTAGTTTTAGTCATAATCCTTCGTTTTTTTTCAGATTTTAAGTCTCATTCTTTATTATTTCAAAGTTATATTCAGTCAATAAATTGACTAAAAATTATTAAAAAATTAGTAGGATATATTATGTCAAACTCAAATGTTGTTAAAGGTACTGTAAAGTGGTTCAACGAAACTAAAGGTTTTGGTTTTATTCAACAAGAATCAGGTCCAGATGTTTTTGCTCATTTCAGCGAAATCGCCAGTTCAGGTTTTAAAACCTTAATGGAAGGCCAACTGGTTGAATTCAGTGTAGCTCAAGGTCAAAAAGGACCGAATGCTGTAAATATTGTTGCTATCTAAGCAAGAATAAACAGTAAAAAAAAGCACTTAATAAGTGCTTTTTTTATCGTTCAAAATTTAATTTTAAGTTATTTTCAAAATTGGAAAAATCTTTAGAAAAACAGGATTCAAGTTGTTAAAAATAAATGATTTAATTGCAAAATCTAAAAATGGTACTGAAATTATTGTTTCGTTAATTCCTCTCAATAAAATGCAAAATACACGTCAGGGTTTAAAAAGAATTGAAGTGGGTAAAAGAGTTCTTCTTTCCTCTGGAGTTGAGGTAGATTTAAACTTAGATGGTCGTACATTCTATACTTCTCTAAATCAATTATTTAAGCTAAATCATAAAGTTATTTAAAGATAAAATTAACAAACATCAAATTTTTAGTGGATATTTTGCCACTTTAACTATTATTAAAGGTATAGATATGCTTAAACAAAGTATCAGTGTAAAGGATCAGTTTGGGGCTCAACAGGCTATTCAAGCAACAGTCGATCATCATTTTTCTAAAACACAATCTCATTCCAATATAAAACATATCACTGTAGATGGTGAAGATATTCGTCCCAGTTTTGAAATGTGCTTTCAAAGTACCTTAAGTGGAAAAATTTTCAAAATCGTATAGATCATTCCTAAGTGACTTAGGTTCATCGCTTCAGTGAGAGATAAGCTGAGCTGAATTGAAAGACAATAAAAACTCTAGACGATCCTAATCTGCCCCCGAAGCTTGAATGTTCTTCATCTGATTTGAAAGCTGCTTTTTGAAGAGGATTAGGTTCATGCGTGCTATTGATCCATATCCGACGACCTGGATGAGATCTAGCCCATAATTCCAAAGACCGGATTGAAACTCTTATCAATATCAGTGATTTCGATCTTTGAGTATTTTCATTGATTTTTATGCAATGCATCTTAGTGTTATTCCGCAGTTTTGCTATAGTAAGAGCAATTTTGGATCAACATCAGGACTATGTTATGTCAGCTACACCACGCATTGGGATCTTGGGTGCAGGCGGTCGTATGGGGCGTATCCTTATTCAGGCTGTGCATGAAGCAGGTTATCAATTGGCGGCTGCGGTAGAACGCCCTGAAAGTACACTATTAGGCGCAGATGCTGGCGAACTTGCCGGAATTGGCGCAACAGGTGTTAAGGTCGTGGGTAGCCTTACCGATGTAGTCAAAGACTGTGATGTCGTGATTGATTTCACTGCGCCAGCAGCGACCGTCAATCATCTGAAAATCTGCCGTGAAGCCGGTGTTGCCATCGTGATTGGTACGACGGGTATGAATGACGAGCAAAAAGCCTATCTCGATCAATCTGCGACAGAAACTCCTGTAGTTTATGCAGCAAACTATTCAGTGGGTGTGAACGTCTCGATCAAACTGCTTGAACTGGCCTCTAAAGTTTTTGGTGATACGGTTGATATCGAAGTGATTGAAGCACATCACCGTCATAAAGTAGATGCGCCATCGGGTACAGCTTTGATGTGGGGTGAGGCGATTGCGGAAACTTTGGGTCGTGACTTAAAAGAAGATGCAGTGTATTGCCGTGAAGGTCATACTGGTCCGCGTGAGCGTAAGAGTATTGGCTTCCAGACCATTCGCGGTGGCGATATTGTCGGTGAACATACTGCAATGTTTATTGCCGATGGGGAACGTGTGGAAATTACTCATAAAGCGACTAACCGCATGAACTTTGCTTCTGGTGCGGTACGTGCTGCTGCCTGGGTGGTCGGCCGTGAAGCGCGTAAATATGATATGAAGGACGTGCTTGGTTTTAACGATATTCAGGTTTAAAACCGAGTCAAAATCATTTATAAAAAAGTATAAAACTAAAATAAGACGAATAAAAAATGCAAAAAATGATTTTCCTGCTCTGTGCAGTGGCGCTTGGTGCCATTGCGCAGGCAAAACCTGTTGAGAAGCCTAAACTCAGTATTCATAAAAACAATATCAAGGTCTGGACCTACCAGAATGAGCAAAACCCGGTCTTTCTCTATAAAGCTGAAACCACCTATACCGCGCCCATTGAAAATGCTGTATCCCTGATTCTGAATGTCACACATGCAGTGCAATGGGTTCCCTATATGGGTAGCATCAAGATCCTGTCCCGCGATGATAAAAAAGGTGACTTTACCCTGTATATGGTGCTGGATTTTCCATTTCCCTTAAAAGACCGTGACCTGATTGTACAGGGCAAGATGATCAAGGAAGCCAATGGCCAGATCACCATCAAGAATAAAGCCATCCAAAGTGGCTATCCTTTAAATCCGGATTATGTGCGTTTAACCGATTATCAGGGCGACTGGACTTTTCAGAAACTAGCCAATAACAAGGTCAAGGTTTCAACCTATGGTTATGCCAATCCGGAAGGTTCCATTCCTTTGACCTTCGTAAATATGTTTGTGCAACAGCAACCTTATCAGATGTTGCAGAAAATGAAGACCGAGCTGGCCAAGCTTTCACCTATTGCGGTCTTGCCTGAATCCCTGCAATGAAAAAGACCCAATTGCTGGGTCTTTCTAGCAGATGAGAAAAAAGACTGAATTTAAGCTGCAAAATCTGCTTTAAGTACAATCCGGTAACGGGCTTTGCCAGAATGCAGATGTTCAATAGCCTGATTCAGCTGTGACATCGGGAACACTTCAATTTGCGGAGCAATATTTTTACGTACAGCAAATTGGAGTAACTGACGTAATGCCGCCGGCGAACCTGTCGGTGAACCGGTGACTGACTTGGCTCCGCCAATCAGCATGCCAGCCGGAATCTGCATCGGCTCTAATGGCAGACCCAACATATGTACAGTGCCGTTCGGCGCCAAAGTTGCCAGATAAGCCTGCCAGTTCAAGGTGACATTGACCGTACTCAGCAATAAATCAAACTTGCCACGCTGAGCCTTTAATGCAGTGATATCACGACTGTTCACTACATGGTCAGCGCCCATGGCTTTCAGCTCATCAGTTTTATCCAGGTTCGAGGTGAAGGCAGTAATTTCACAGCCCCAGGCTTTCAGCAGCTTGATGGCCATATGCCCTAAACCACCAATACCAATTACGCCAACATGATGAATAGCCTGAATCTGATGTTTCAGGATCGGATCGAATACGGTAATTCCGCCACAGAGCAGGGGACCCGCACTTTCAGGATCAAGATCTTCAGGTAGGGGAATGACCCATTGCCATCCGGCACGCACTTTGTCGGCAAAACCACCGGCATGTCCGACAATGGTAGCCACCTTACCGCCAGTACACAGCACCTGCTGGCCCGAAATACAAGGATCGCAATATTGGCAGCTTTCAGCTGTCCAGCCGATTCCCACTCGTTGACCAACTTTCAGGCCTTTGGCTTCTGCACCCAGATGGGTAATAGTACCGATAATCTCATGTCCTGCTACGACCGGATAAACTGAAGAACCCCAGTCATTATTGATCACTGAAATATCGGAATGACAGAGGCCGCAGTATTCCACTTTAACTTCGACCTGATGCGGTTGTAGTTCTCCGGCATCAAATTGATAGGGTTGCAGTTCAGCATCTGCGGACATGGCGGCATAAGCTTGAATAATACTATTCGACATGATTTCAGCTCTTATTTAAATGGGAGGATATTGTTTTAAAGTTACAATGATTTTCATGGTCATTGACCATACCAACGGCCTGCATAAAGGCATAACATATGGTGGGTCCGACAAATTTAAAACCGGCCTGTTTGAGTGCTTTGGACATTCTCTGGCTCTCAATGGTTTGTGCGGAGACTTGGCGATAATCCTGAACATCATTATTCAGTCGCGGTTGCTGGGCAAAAGACCAGAGCCATTCCACCAGATTAATCCCTTGCTGTCGCAGCTTTAGCCATGCTTGGGCATTTTCCCGAATGGCATTCAGCTTGCCGCGATGCCGTATCAGGCTAGCATCTTCAAGTTTCAGTTGGAGTTGTTCATCTGTAAGTGAGGCGATAGACTCAATCGAATATTGAAAAAAATGTTCACGATAAGCTTCACGTTTTCTGAGAACGGTAATCCAGGCCAGACCGGCCTGTTGTCCTTCCAGACAAAGCATTTCAAACAGGCGATTTTCATCCAGTAGCGCCTGTCCCCATTCCTGGTCATGGTAGGTGATATACAGCGGATCATCGGAGCACCAGCCACAGCGTTGCACAGTCATGTGATGCTCCTTGTTTTTATGGTTTTATAATTTAAACACAGTCCATTGATCCTGCTGATTGTCCCAGTACGACAATTCAGCCTGATCCAGATCGCTAAATAGAATCCACATATCTTTACCGGCCTTGTCGGCATAACCAGTACTGATCAGAAGCGCATCCTCGGTAATTTCCATCACCCAGCCCTGGTAAGTTTGACCGTTTAATACAATTTTTTGTTGATTGCCTGATTCAGCAAATTCCACCAGACGATTGATCAACGCTTCTGACATGTAAATATCCTAAAATTAACGTAAATAGGGATAAGGGTTGACCACACCGCGGCCCTTGCCCTGTAAATAGATTCCATAATGCAGATGGGGTGCAGTATGCCGGGCATTGCCGCTATTGCCGACATAACCGATCAGCTGGCCTTTTTTTACATAGTCGCCGACTTTTAAGCCACGCTTATGGCCATCCAGATGTGCATAATAATGCCAGGAGCCGCCCGGACCCAGAATCCAGACTACTTTACCACCCAAATTGTTATTACGTAAATCTGCAATCAGGCCCTCAGTCGCGCTAAAAACTTTGGTTCCACGTGGAGCCATGATATCAATACCTTCATGCAGGCGTCCACGACTGCGCGACGCACCCCAGGTATCCTGTAATTCACCTGCCTGTACACGTGCCACAGGAATGGGCAGTGAAGAGGGCATACGCTTGTTTTGCAGTTGCTGTACCAGTAGCGGATTTAATTGTGCAGAAGAAGGCTGTTTCGGTGTACTGCTACAGGCGGTCAGTAATATGGCAATCAAAGCCACCCAGGTCAAAGCAAGGTATTGGCGCACGCTATTCATCCTTAAATATTAGCAATGTTCATTCTGATCTGATCGATTTTTTGCTTTGTCCAGACTATGTCATACATTTACTGCAGAGATCAATTTTTTCATTGCTGTCGGCAGACCGCAATCAATGGCGGTTTCTGGACGCATCCAGTTGCCTTGCAGTTCAATCGCCAGATGTTCCTGCTGATCCTGATCCACTACAAAAACGATTGCTTCAAGCTGCCAGGTGAAGTGGGTGAAACTGTGGCTGATCTGGACTTTTTTGAGGATATTTTTTAGGCCAAGCTGCTGACATTGCTGTTCGAATTCATGGGCATTTTCAATAATCGGCAAGCACCAGAGTCCGCCCCACAGGCCACTGTTCGGTCGTTGTTGCCAGAGCCATTCTTCACCGGACTGAATTAATAATACTTGTGCTGAACGCACTGGCACCGGTTTTTTGGCTTTCTTGAATGGTAATTCATTTTCCAGACCTTGCTGATGTGCTTTGCAATGTTGCTGCATCGGACAATATAGGCACAGTGGTTTTTTCGGGGTGCAGACCGTAGCCCCGAGATCCATAATCGCCTGGGTATAGTCATGATTACGTTCGACCGGACATAATTCTTCAGCCAGTTGCCATAAAGCATGTTCATGAATGGGTTTGGACAGATCATCTTCAATTGCGAAGAAACGCGACAACACCCGTTTGACATTGCCATCCATGATCACGCCGTATTGGCGTAAACCCAGTGACATTAAGGCACCAGCGGTGGAACGGCCGATCCCCGGCAAGGCAATCCATTGTTCCAGGGTTTGAGGAAACTGCTGCTGTGCTGTCACCATGCCGGCAGCTTTGTGCAGGTTACGGGCACGGGCATAATAGCCCAGTCCTGCCCAGTAAGGCGCGACCTCATCCCAAGACGCTTGACCTAAGTCCTGAACGGTCGGAAAACGCTGAATAAAGCGTTCATAATATTGCAGCACAGTTTTGACCTGGGTTTGTTGCAACATGATTTCAGAGACCCAGACTTTGTAGGGATCATCTGTCACCTGCCAGGGCAAGTCATGACGACCATGCACATCAAACCATTCTAACAGGGCATCTGAAAATACAAACATGGATAAATAGCAACTGAATAAGCAGCAGCCATTATAGCGGAATCGGTAGGCTTGAAATGTGAAAAGTAGATAAAAACTGCGGAGTAGTGTGTATTGATATCGGCTTAATAACACAAACAATAAATGCTCCGAAGAGCATTTATTTTAAAACAGCAAAGATTTAGTCACTAATCCCCCAGCGTTCATCCAGCTTCAACACTTTGTCTTTATAGCGCGGAATAATATGAATATGCAGATGTTCGACCTTTTCCTGAAATACCTCACCATCAATAAAACCGACATGGAAACCGGCGGGCTGGTAACGTAAATGGAGCTCATTACGTGCCTGTTCGAGCAAAGACATCAGGCTTTTACGTTCTTTGTCCGTCACTTCGAAAAACGAGGCCACATGCCGCAATGGAATAATCACACAGTGACCTTCGGATAATGAATTCGGTTCAGGCAGCACCACACCATAATCATTTTTGGCAATGACATCATATTCGTCATAGTTACAGTAAGGGCAGTTGGTTTCAGCCATAGTCAGCATTCTCCTCTGGTAGGATTTATCGTTCTTTTCTTCAATGATTCTTTAAAGTGCTCAGCTTGATTTCAAGTCGAGCACTTATATCTATTTAAGCCAAATGACGTTCCAATAAGGCATACATCGCCGCCAAGCTTTTTTGTTCCGCTTCAGCATTGTAACCAAGATCCACGCCATTGGCTTTGGCCCGTTCGTCGGCGAGCGGGTTGCTAAAGCCATGTTTGGCATCTTCAAAGACAATCACCTCATGCTCGACGTTGGCCGCATGCATTTCTTCACGGAAACTGGCGACATCATCTAAGGTGACCATGCTGTCTAGCTCACCGTGCAAGACTAGAATTTCGGCCTGAACTTGACCTTCTTGAGCCGGTGCTTTGGCAGCAAGTGTCCCGTGGAAGGTGGTCACTATTTTTAAAGGGGCATTGGCACGCGCCAGATCCAGCACTACTTTACCGCCGTAACAAAAACCGATGGCAGCAAGTTTCTCTGCATTGACTTCATCCTGTGCTGCCAAGGTATTTAAAGCTGCTGTCGCACGATCAACGATGGTGTCCGGGTCTTCAAAGGTCTGCATCATCCACTGGTAGGCCTGATCAGAATGGGTGGTCACTTTTTTGTCACCATACATGTCAATCGCCAAGGCCGCATAGCCATGTTCTGCAAGTTCGCGAGCGCGCTGTTCGGTATATTCATTACGACCCCACCATTCTGGTGCGACCAGCACACCTGCAAGGGGTGCATCTGTTTCTGGAGCGGCAAAATAGCCAATCAATGCGCTACCATCCGGCGCAGTATAATGAATTTCACGGGTCTTGATTGCTGCCATGCTGACGTCCTCTATTCTTGTTGAACCGTTTAATTAACATATAACATAGCAAAACTGATCTGAATGTGACATGAAAACATTCGATTAATTATGCTTCATCCATATAAAAAAGAGAGGCCGATATCGCGCCTCTCTGATTGAATATTTAAAAAAACAGTATTGATTACTTCATAATTTCCAGTAATTCCACATCAAAAATTAAGGTACTGTTTGGCTCAATCACATCACCTGAACCAATTTGTCCATAGGCCAGTTCTGCAGGAATGAAGAAGCGGTATTTGGCACCTTCTTTCATCAGTTGCAGGCCTTCAGTCCAACCGGTAATCACTTGGGTGGTACGGAAGACCACAGGCTGATTGCGGGCAATTGAACTGTCAAAAACCGTACCATCAATCAAACGGCCTTCATAATGTACGCGGACATTGCTATCGGCTTTTGGCGATTTGCCTTTGCCTTTGCCTTCCTGAAGAATCTGATATTGCAGGCCAGATTTAGTCGTTTTTATCCCTGCTTTTTTGGCATTTTCTGTCAGAAAAGCCTGACCGATTTTGGCATTTTCTTCAGCTTTTTGTTTTAATTCAATCAGCTCTTTGGCTTCACTTTGACGTTTAAACTGGGTCAGCACTCGAGCCATGTCTTCTTCAGTTAAAGTGGATTGTTTTCCGGCAGCAGCAGCTTTTAAACCGGCACTGAAAGCATCCAGATCAATCCCTTGCAAAGAGTCGGCATTACTTTTCCCCATCAGATAACCAAAGCTATAACCGACCTGTTCAGCTTCCGGGCTTTTATTGGTCACATCTTTGGCAAGCAGATTGCCAGAACTTAGCAGTAAAACCATCAAACTTATTTGTATTTTCATATTTATTCTCAAAATAAAGGAGAGCGCATTGCTCTCCTTATTTATAGATTATTTGACTTCAATGAGTTCCACATCAAAAATCAAAGTACTGTGTGGAGGAATCGTCCCTGGCACGCCTTGTTCACCATAACCAAGTTGAGATGGGATATACAGGGTCGCTTTACCGCCTTCTTTCATCAGTTGCAGACCTTCAGTCCAGCCTGGAATCACTTGATTGAGTGGAAACTCAATCGGCTCGCCACGTTCAACCGAACTGTCAAATACAGTACCATCCACCAGTTTGCCGGTGTAATGGACTTTCACGATTGAAGAAGCAGCCGGCTGTTTGCCCGTGCCTTCTTTGGTCACTAGGTATTGCAAACCGGAAGCTGTGGTTTTTACACCCGCTTTTTTGGTATTTTCTGTCAGGAAACTGTCACTCGATGCTTGTGCCTGTTTAGTGCTATCGAGTTGCTTTTGCTGCATTTCTTTCTGGAACTGTTCGTAAGCTGCCTGTAGTTCTTCTTCAGTATACGCCGGTTCAGTACGCGCATGTCCTTCACGTACGCCTGTCACAAAGCTATTAATATCGAGTTCAGGTGGGGTTTGATGAGCCACTTCATAACCGAGAGCATAGCTGATTTTAGAAACAGCAGAGGCATCTTTAGATGCTTTAGTCGTTTGAGCAGCTGGGTTTTGAGTTGCATAGTAAACAGGTACTAGCGCGGCACCGCCTAGAAGAACAGCGACAGCAATCGGTAAGGCCTTGCTCATGTATTATTCCAATCTAATGTTATCGTTGAGGTTCATTCCATCTTAGCAGAAAATTTTGAGAAATCTTGCAGAATGGGTGGTTTTTTAGCAAGCAAATATCGCAGTTTGGTAGAGCTTTAAAAAAATAAAAAAACCAGCAATGGCTGGTTTTTTTATTCGAAAAGATCAACTGGTTTTTGTTTTGGTTTTATAGCTATAAGGGCTTTGTTGCATAAAGGTTTGAAAGGCTGAGTTCCCTTAAGCTACTCAAATTTAAGAGACAACTTGGGTATGAGGGCGACCTAATTCTGTGAATTTATTCAAGACTGCCATGCGTGCATGGATCTCATTCACCTGACTTGGAAAACTCCGCGCTGTTAATTTATCGCCTAATAATTTGATGCAATGCATCTTGGTTTCAACCAAACTTCGACGGTGATAACCAGACCACTTTTTCCAAAGCGATCTGCCTAGCCGTTTGACTGTCTTTAATAATTCGTTCCGCTCTATAGACCTCGCTTGCTGATCCTTCCAAGGCTTTGCATTCTTTCTAGGTGGAATGATCGCATGTGCATCTCGATCTAAAATGACTTGTCGGCAGTGCTTTGTGTCATAAGCACCATCTGTATAAACAGAATCAATTGGTTCATCCAAGGGAATTTGAGCAAGTAAATCTTCGAGTACTTGAGAATCACTGATATTATTTGTGGTGAGTTGTACTGCACGTATTTGCAGGGTTTTAGCATCTATAGCAATGTGAAGCTTACGCCATTGGCGACGATATTCAGCCCCATGTTTCTTGCGTTTCCATTCACCTTCACCAAGAAACTTCAAACCAGTAGAGTCTACGAGTAGATGCAGTCCATCACTACTTTTTTGATAGCTAATCGCAATATCAATATGCTTTTGTCTACGACAAAGGGTGGAATAATCCGGAGCTGTCCAATCTAATCCAGAGAGTTTAATCAGACTTTGAACAAAACCTGTGACCATACGTAAAGAGAGTCGGAATAGTAATTTGATCATTAAGCAGCATTGAATCGCTGTATCGGAGTAGGTTTGATTTCGACCTTGCTTGCCTTGTGATTGTGCATACCACTGAGTCTTTGGATCAAACCAAATGGAAATATTACCTCGGTTAATTAAGGCTCGGTTATAGGATGACCAATTGGTTGTACGGTAGATTTTAGAGGCAGGCTTATTCATTTTGAAATTATATTGCTGAATAAGCTTTTGATGCTAGGTTTGTGCAACAAAGCCGTTTCATCAGTATTTTGGAAGGTATGGAAAAGTTGTCGCTATCACCCGAACTTGAGTGTTGAATAGGTCTTAATAGGAAAATAAGCCCTTTTCTAAGGGGAATTCGATACCAATTGATACACCGCCATCGTTACCGTGTACATCAGAGTCACCCACCCACCCATTCAGTTTAAGTGGAATATCTGGGCGTAGATAATGTGTCCAGGTTAGATCTAGCGCTTTTAATTCATCCTGCGCTGGAAAAGCTAAATTAGTAATGCCTCTATCACGTCGATTAGCTGCTTGATCAAATTTCGCAAATAGGATGCGTGTATTAACACGATTGAGATGATCCAAACGAATATCGCCACCTACAGACAGCATTTGACCATCACCACCTATGGCATGCGCCAAGGGATAACCATGCTGGTAAAAACCATCGGTGTAGTTGGTGTGATTATAGGAAATGCCTTGTGCTTTACCATTGGTACGGGTATCTGCCCATTCGGTATACAGTTGGAAAGGCATATTGTTATAACTTGATGAATAATCGATTCCAGCCAAATACATTTTTTTGGCCGGCAAGCCGCCTGCTTCATCTTCACCGACATATTGCGCATAGATACCCATCGGGACTTGCACGAGGGGATGTAGATTTAAGCGTGCATCAAAACCGGCAATTTGATTTGATGGATCAGGTTCACCTGTACTACCATTGTCTTTATTGCCAACAAAAGCATCCCAAAGTGAGCTCAGGCTTTCAGGCCGACCTTCACCACCCCATTGCATAGCACGCGATGCACCCAGTTCTAAATAAGGCAAGGGTTGTGCAGTGACACGTAAGCCAATCAGTTTGGCATCAGGCACAGCATCATAATCCTGCAACTGCCCTGCAAAAGCTTGATATTGCCAAGGTCCAATCCAAGCCAACCATTTGTTTGCAAAAGCATTCTGTTCGGCACGCTGCATCGTCACGCCATAGACAGGGCGGCTGGCATCACCACGAATTAAACTGCCATCATGTGCAGAACCCCAGTAGGTCGGGATCTGTCCAGCAATCAGCCATTGATTCCATAATTTTCCAGCGATATATGAGCCTTCAAGATTCAGATCTTGATCATTGTCAATCTGTAGGTCTTTTTCTGCATTCATACGAATTCTGGCATCCCAGTTCTCGTTACCCACATTTAACTCGATGCCTGCCTGATATTGTGCTTTTTGCTGATCGCCAAAGGCTTGAGGAATATTCTTTTGATCAGTTTCTGCAAATAAGGATGCTTTAAACAACTGGTTATTGGCATTCAAATGTGACAATACAGTATCAATGACTTTTTGCTGAGTATTATTGCTGATTTTAGCTTGGGCAAGAGCACGTTGAATTTCATCACCACTGATGGGCCAAGTCGACGTGCTCATTTGAATAACACCCTGCTGATTGAGCCAGTTTAAATCGGTGCGTAAGTTTTGGTCATTTAAAACGATGCCTTGTGCAAAGGCGAGGGAAGAACTTAATGCCAAGGTAGCGAGCAGTGTTTTGGATAACATTCTTGTATATTCTCAGGACTTTTAAACTATAACCACGATAGGTTTTTTAGTTGATTTTTTCAACAACAATCATTTGCAATAAATGTAAGGAAGGATAATTTCACACCCTGCTCAGACAGAGTGTGAAAGTCGAGTTTAGAATAGATTAGTCATTATCTTTATGTGCAGTATAGGCATAGGCATAATTATAACCATAGCTACCCGCTGCACCTTTTTGTATATCATTGAGAATCACACCATTAACTTTTACATTGGCCTGTTCAAAACGATTCACCGTAATTTCAAGTTCTTTAATTTGCGTTTTTCCATGACGGGCAATCAATAAATTGACCCCTGCATATTGCGCAATAATAATACCATCAGTCACAGCAAGGACTGGCGGAGTATCAATTAAAATATGATCAAAATGAGCAGATGCCTGATCCAGGAAAGCCTTGAATTTATCGGTACTTAACAGTTCAGACGGATTGACTGGACTCTTGCCGCGAGTAACAAAGAACAGGTTTTCTACAGTAGAATTTTGGACAATATCTTCATAGCTATTTTGAAGATTTAACAGTTCTGCTAAGCCAGGGCTTAGCTCTGCATTGAAATATTTATGCAAATAACCACGACGCATATCACCATCAATGACGAGTACCCGTTTTCCACCTTGCGCCAAAATGGTTGCAAGGTTAACAGTAATAAAAGATTTCCCAATCTCAGGGGCAGGGCCTGACAATGCAATCACATTATTGCTGGCATTCATTAAGGCAAAGTGAATTGCGGTGCGCATACTGCGCAAGCTTTCAATCACAATATCACCGCCGTCTTTCACTGCAAGAATAGGAATATTCTTTTTCTTTTTCAGCAGGTTGGTACGACTTTCTTGAATTAAAGAACGTGGTACGGTGGCATATACTGGCAGATCCAGCTCATTTTCAATCTGAGCAGCATCTTTAATGCCTGAACGCATCATATTACGTAACAGTGCTAATAATGTACCGAGGAATCCTCCCAGAAAAATCGACAAAATCAGGATTTGTAATTTCTTCGGTTTAATCGGTTGAATAGGTTCAACTGCAGTATCGACAATACGTACATTGCCAATTTCACCGGCTTTGGCAATACGAAGTTGCTGGTATGAATTGAGTAAACCTGTATATAGTTGCTGTTTGACTTCAACTTCACGGAATAATTGTAAGTACTGGCGCTGTAGTTCAGGTAAACGTTTTAAAGTCCCATCCAGCTCTGCAATTTTTTTATTGATTGCACCGAGTTGTGCATTCATTTGCTGCATCATGGGATGTTCATTGGTGTATTTGGAAGAAGCTTCTGCCACTTGCTGCTCTAGCTGGATTTTTTGTGTCTCTAAAGTAATGCTTTGGGTTAAATATAATTCCGATTCTTTGGTAACATCCACTGTATTTGCTTGTTGGCGGAAGCGGTTGAATTCACGCTCTGCAACATCAAGTTGTTGTTTTAATTCCGGTAATTGATTTTCAAGGAATTTAAGTGTCTGCGCAGTTTCTGCAGATCGACGTTCAATATTCTGTTGGCTATAAGCAGCTAGAATGGCATTCAGGACTTGAGTAATGTGCTGTTTATCTTCGCCTTGATAGTTAAGCCCTAAGACACCGGTCATCTTGCCTTTTTCAGCCACTGAGTAGTTACTGGTCAAAGACTGCATGGCAGCAGGCAAGCTTTGCTTTCGGATATTATACGTGGCATCGAAACGGTCTTGACTAAAGACACCTACTTTCCAAAGACCGTATTCAGATGAGGATTGACTGATCTGGTTTAGAGGTGCAGAAAAAACCACTTGTTCAGTTGTCTCATCAGTCAGGCTATATTTGCCTTCTTTAAAACTTAAAATTAAGTTTTTATCCTGGAAATATTGCGGAATATCAAACTGGCGAATATCGAAACTATTTCGATTGTCTTGAAACAATACTGATTTTTCTGAATACGTGGTGTCGTATTCATGTTTAGCCATTAACCGATTCCAGAAACTGTCTTCTGTACCAGATATACGAATATTTAAATTTAAATGGTTGATGACCTCACCGAGCACCAAACGCGATTTTAAAATTTCAATTTCAGCTTGAGCAGGGGATTTTTGCTCGATCATACTGGATAAATCACCCAATAAAGCAGCCGAAGTCCCTTTACTGTCTTCGACTTGTACCATAGCATCTACTGAATAGGTATCTGGCGTGGTTCTTAAATACAGTAAGGCACAGATCAAACTTAAAATAACGCACAGGGCAATCAGTTTCCATTGTGCAATCAAGGAAAAAAACAATTCCTTTAAGTCAATGGTGTCTTCGGTGTTGGCGGTTTGGCTCATAATTTAAATATCAAAAAGTGAAAAAATTAAAAAAATTAAATATATTTTTTCCAGTCAGCAATACAGTCTTGAATTAATTGACAGGTGTCATCAAAAAATGTTTGATCATGCTGATAAGGGTCGGCAATATTTTTACTTTGCCAATGCCCCAGTCTAAAGGTTTTACCTTTGGCAAATGGCCAGGTCTGTTCGATATGTTTTTGCTGATTCTGACTCATCACAAGAACTAGGTCAGCTTTTTTAATCAGCTCAGCATTGAGTTTTTTTGCAATATGCGCACTCATATCAATCTCAAAGCGTTGCATGCATAGACTGGCTTTTTCATCGGCTGCATGTCCAACCACACCCGCAATACCCGCAGACTCAATCTGTAAATGCGGATATTGCTGTTTTAAAAAGTATTCTGCCATGGGGCTACGACAAATATTGCCAATACAAACCACTAAAATATGATTGATTTTCATTAATTCCCCAAACGGTCTAAATTATACAAAGCATTTGAGAATGGGATAATCTGGTTGACGACACGCTGCCAGCGCGCCAAGCCAGAGGCATCAACATACACAATATCATTGCTGCGCATCTTAAACTGATTGGCCAGACCAAAATCAGCAATACTGGTCAAGTCCATCTGGTAGACTTCAGTGTGAGTAGTCGTGGGCTGACTACGCACCACATAAACCTTACTGCGACTGGCAGAAAGTGGATTAAGACCGAGACTTTCACCTAAAACATCACTTAAGCTCATGCCTTGATCACGCAATGCTAAAGATTGGTTTTTACCCGACTCACCCATCACATAAATTTTTTGATTTTCACGGTTGTTGACATATAACGTGTCATTTGGCTGGATCAACAAGTGATGCAGTGAAAGCCCTGCTTTTTCCAGTTCTACGGTATTTAAACTATATGAACGTCCCTGGCGTACTAATGTAATAGAGGCATTATCACCTTGTTGTGCATTCACACCACCTGCCATACCTAAAGCAGTATAAACACTCACAGGTTGGTCACTTAAGTAAAATTGACCGCCCTGCATTACGTTACCTTGTACTGAGTAACGCTGGCCTTGATAAGACAATACTCGCGCAATCACATCTGGGTTTTTCAGGTAACGTGATAATTGGCTGCGTAATTCACGATTGACTTGTGTCAGTGATTTCCCAGCGGCCTTATAACGGCCAATAATGGGAAACTGAATATAACCTTCTGAATCGATTTGGAAGCCACTGGCTTGAGCAGCTTGATCATTATTAATACTATTGCTAGGAGAGGTGAGTTCAGGATAAGCCCATAAATAAATTGACAAAATATCACCTGGGCTCAGGCTGTAGTTACGATGCTGTGTGTTAAACAGATGGGCATATTGTTGTTGAATATTCTGTACAGCAGGCTGAACAGCCATCATAGAATCTTGAGTGAGTTTTATGACATTTACGGTCGTACCGAGGTCGGTTTGAAAAACGCCTTCGCTAGGTAAGTCATATGTTTGTAAACCAGAGGTGACTGCACACCCTGTAGTAGCAATGCCACATGCCAATAAAGCAGTTAGTTGAAAGTGTCGCACACGTTTTCCCAGAGATTATTTTTAAATTTTAAAATTGAAGCTATTCTACCCAAGTTATTGACTATATACATAGCAATTTGTAACTATCTTCTGGTTTATGATAAAGCTGAATGGTATTAAAAATGTAAATGATTTTAATAGTTATAAATAAAATAAGTAATTCTTACAAAAAATATACACTATGCTATTTTTTAATAGGATTTGAGCACAAATCATAATAGAAATTTCATGGTTTTCTGCTAGTATGCCTGCCGAAAGATTTAATCTTCATAAGTACAGTACATAAATAAGGCGTTGAAATGCTATCTATAGTAAGCTCCAAAATTGAATTAGGGAAGCCAAGTGAGTGTTTTTTTTATTTAAAATTAAATGATTCGGATCATACAGCTTGGCAGGTGAATTCAAGAATGTCTTAGTTTTTTTAATTGAATGATTGAAAAATTATTATCATGCTAGTTTGAGTTTTTTGTACATGATCACTTTGAAGATATAAGCATGAATATGATGTATATGATAAATGACCACAATCTATATGGTCTAAATTTAGACATTGAAAAATTAAATGACAGTTACAAATATGTTTTTTGATAAGAAAATTTTTTCCAATTCGCTTTGGATGATGTTGGAAAAATTCTTAGGCATATTTGGGCTTATTTTTGTCAATTCGTATATGGCTAAATATATTGGACCTGAGAGCTTTGGTAAGTTAGCTTTTTCCACATCAATTTTTGTTTTTGTGCAGACTTTATCCTGGTTTGGTGCTCAAAATATATTGTTTAAACATTTTAGTAAAAATGTTCAATCAGGTATTCGTTTAGCAATATCAACACAGGTAATGCGTTGTTATATATATATTCTGACATCAGGTTGTGCTCTTATATATTTATGGTTTAGCAGTGATTGGTTAACCTTTGTATTCGGGGTGGGTAATTGTATCGCTAGTTACTTTATAATTAATGATATTTTTTCTATACATAATAATAGTCAGCTTATTTCAATTGTAAATGCTTTAACAAATATAACAGGTCTTATTTTAGCATTAACTTTACGGTTCTTTTTAGTTTATACTGAAGCTGAAGCTTATACAATGATTTTTCCTATTATTGTTTTGGCAATGGTTCCATATATATTAAGAAGATTATATTTTTTTAAAAATTATAAAGGGAAAAAAACTATAAGAAATAGGAATAAGTACAATAAATATATGTTTTTGACAGGGGGGAGTTTAGTCTTATCTACATTATCTATTGTCTTATATACTCAAATTTCAAATATATTTTTAGCTAAATTTACCTCATTTTCTATTTTGGGTGTTTATAATGTTGCTCTAACTCTTGGTTCGGCTTGGGGTTTTATCAATATGGCACTAATTACAAGTTATTTCTCAAAAATCTATTCAGAAAAAAATAAGTCTGTAGAGTTGTATTATTTAAGACAAATACACTGGTTGGTGATAATTATTACAGCATTTGTAATGCTGTGTATGTTTTTATTGGGATCATGGGTGGTTAATACTTTATATGGGATTGAGTTTGTTGACTCTATAAAATTACTACCGTTTATTGTTTTAGCAACTATGTTTTCTGCTTTGGGAACAATTAGTTATCGGTATATGATAAAATTAAATGGCTATAAATATTTATCTATTAAAATGATAAGTGTTAGCATGTTAAGTGTTCCTTTGTCCTATGGATTTATTCAGTATTATGGAATATGGGGAGCAGTTATGTGTTTTGTTCTGATAGAGTTTTTATCTTTAACATTAGCAAATTATTTTTTTAGAAATCAGGTTATTTTGAAATTACATCTTAGTTTAATAGGTTTGAAAAATGTTAAAAAATCTGTATAGGTTAATAATTTCTAAATTACCGAAAAAGTATCGTTTAGCTCTGACTTATTTTAGGACTTTTGGAGTCTTTCCAAATATTGAGAACCCTCAAAATTTTAATGAGAAAGTTTTAAATCGTATTTTGTACGATAAAGATTCTCAATTCTCTTTACTGGCAGATAAATATGCTGTTCGCGCATATGTTCAAGAAAAAATAGGCGAGGACTATTTAATTCCATTAATTCTATGTACAGAAAATCCTGATGACTTATATGGTATGGATCAATGGGAGAAAATTGTAATTAAGCCAAATCATGGTGCTGGTATGGTGAAAATTATTGATGATGTACCTTCTAGCAGAGAAAAAGATTATATTATTGAGCAAGCACAAAGATGGTTGAAACTTGATTTTAGTCAAGTGTGTGATGAATGGCATTATAGTTTAATACAGCCTAAACTGGTGGTTGAGCAGAAGATCACTTCAGAAGGGGAAGCATTGCGGGACTACAAATTTCACCGTTTTACAACGGATAATGGTGATTTTAAGCAGTTACTACAAGTAGTCGCAGAGCGATCAGAAAAAGGTTATGAAACGGTTTTTTTTGATGTCAATAATTTAGATTCTATTTTACATAGTCCCTTTGGTTTTCAATTGACACTCAACGCGTATGAGCAAATGAGGATCCGAGAGATTGTTAAGCTGAATGAAGTCCTATGTAATGAATATGACTATGTTCGATTAGATTGGTATATTACGCAACAATCAATTTACTTTGGGGAAATTACCTTTACCCCTGGCGCAGGAAGAAGTAAAAGCTTCGCAGGTAGTTTTGGGGAAAAGATCGGACAATTATGGGTAATGCAATGAAAAATATTACAGTAGTAGGAACAGGTTATGTCGGTTTGTCTAATGCTGTGCTATTTGCACGTCAGCATAAAGTAACAAGTTTAGATATTAATGAAAGTCGTGTAACTTTAATCAATCAAAAAAAATCTCCTATCGCTGATGACTATATTGAACAGGCTTTTCAAGAAGATAATTTAAATTTGAAGGCTACACTTGATAAAGTTCAGGCATATGAACAAGCAGATTATATTGTTATTGCAACACCGACTAACTATGATTCTGAGACCAATTATTTCGATACATCTTCTATTGAAAGTGTAATTGCAGAAATTCTACCATTAAATTGCACTGCAACTATTATTATAAAATCGACTATTCCTGTAGGTTATACAGCACAGATAAAAGCAAAATTTAAAACAGAACAAATTGTATTCGTGCCAGAGTTTCTACGTGAAGGCAAAGCTTTGTATGATAATTTATATCCATCACGTATTATCGTGGGTGAAAAGTCCGAACGTGCTGAAAAAATTGCCCAGCTTTATCTAAATGCGACAGTCGAAAAAAAAGCTCCCACTCTCTGTATGAATGCGACTGAAGCAGAAGCAGTTAAATTATTTTCTAATACGTATTTAGCTATGCGTGTAGCATATTTTAATGAGTTGGATACTTATTGTGCAAAACATGGTTTGAGTAGCTTGGATATTGTGCAAGGAGTAGGTTTAGACTCTCGGATTGGTCAGCATTATAATAATCCTTCATTTGGTTATGGTGGTTACTGTTTGCCAAAGGATACGAAACAGTTACTGGCTAACTATAAAGATGTACCACAGAATTTAATCCAGGCGATTATTCATTCAAATAAGACACGTAAACAGTTTATTGTAAAAGAAATTTTGAAAAAACGTCCAAATATTGTAGGTATTTACCGTCTGACTATGAAAGCGGATTCTGATAACTTTAGAGATTCTGCTATTCAGGATATTGTTCGTGAGTTAGAAGAATATAATATCCAAATTCAAATTTATGAACCAACTTTACAACAAGAAAAATTTGAACATTATTCTCTACAAAATAATTTGAATGAGTTTTTATCAAGTTCAGATATAATTTTGGCAAACCGGATGAGTGATGAGTTAAAGATTGAATCCAATAAAATTTATACACGTGATCTATTTGGTGAAAACTAATAATGAGCTTAAAGCAATTTAACCCCTTAGTAACAGTTTATATTCCTACTTATAATCGTGTGAAATTATTAAAACGTGCTGTAGAATCAGTGCGCCAACAAACTTACCAAAACTTAGAAATTATTATTGTGGATGATTGTTCTACAGATAGTACACATGAATATTTAGAAGATATAAGTAAGCAAGATTCACGTATTCGCTATTTTATAAAAGAAAAAAATAGCGGTGCTTGTGTGAGTCGAAATATTGCGATTAAAAATGCAAAAGGAGAATTTATTACAGGGCTTGATGATGATGATTATTTTTTAGAAAATAGAATCAAGCTATTTGTAAATAAAGTATTAATAAATAGTGAGGTAGGAATTTTTTCTAGTAATATCATGAAAATATCTGAGGGTAAATTTGTTAAGCCAAAAGAAACTAATATATTTAAAATAATGGGGGTTAAATCAGCAAAAAAAATTTTAAAACAGAATTTCATAGGTAATCAAATTTTTTTAAAAACAAATGTTTTGAGAGAAGCAGGAGGATTTGATGAAAATTTAAAGGCATGGCAAGATTTAGAGTGTTGGTATAATCTAATAAAGAAAAAAAATATAGCTTTTAAATATTTAAATATTCCGACTCAGGTAGTCGATATCAGTCATAATCATGAAAGAATCACTACCAAACGAGTAGAAGATGTAATTAAATCTTATGATTTTTTTGTAAAAAAACATAATTTGAATAAAGTTGAAAGTTATATTTTGAGTGGACAATTAATAAATTATTGTCCAGATAACTTTAAATTTATAAAAAAAATTAGTCTATTCTTATTAACTTTTCAGTTTTTTTATTTGAAAAGGATTTGGAAATAAAATGTATATTGGTATCACAATTTCCAAAAATGCTTATACTCCTGAAGCATATGCATATGAAAAATATCTAAAGTCGATGGGACATGATATTCAATTGGATTATACTCTAGATCCAAATAATGATATAAATATATATTTTATGGGTAGTAGACCATTCTGGGAAAAAAATAATGGTCGGGCGAAAGAGATTCATGAGTATCAAAGTCTTTCTACTCCTCCGTATGCAAGGTTAAAGAACTATACAAAAAAGATAATAAATCGAAAACCTAACGGAAGAATTTTTTTAAACGATATTGTTTGTGATGGAATGAGTTTTAGTGATGATATTCCTTTCATTTATAGAGATATGGGGGTAGATGAGGATTTTTTTCAAAAGTGTAGTGAAAATCCCACTTACGATATTTTATATTGTGGATCAATTTCAGGTAGACATGGTTTGATAGAAACCTTATTAAATTTGTCAAAAAAATATAAGATTATTGTGGTTGGAAAAATCACATCTGAAGAGGAGAGGGTTTTTTTAAGAAGTGGAATAGTCTGCTTGGGACAAGTCTCAAGAAAAGAATTACCAGAAATTTATAGAGATGCATATTTTGGCCTCAATTATACTCCAAATATTTATCCTTATAATGTTCAAACTAGTACCAAAACATTAGAATATTTAGCATCAGGGTTGAGAGTGATATCTAATAAATATGCGTGGTCAAGTGAGTTTAATGATACATATAAGTCTAATTTTATATGGCTGAATAACCAAGGAGATATAGTTGATGTCGGTTTTAATATAGCATCAAATCAATCATATGAAGAATTTATGTGGGATAATATCCTGAAAAAATCAAATTTTGAAAAATTTTTAGGAAGTTTTCTGTAATGAAGATTGGAATTTATCGTCTTAATAATTTTATAATTTATTCGACTATCTTCTTTATGTTATCTTCATTAGTTACTAAGCTTTTTTTATATAAAAATTATCCTATTTTTTATTATTTTTTTGCTTTGTTAGCATTTCTTTCATTATTAATTAATTGTAAATATTTTTTTAATAAGAGTTGGGAGTTAAAATTCTTTTTTCCATTCATTTTAATGTTAATTTCTATATTGTTATATTATACGTTTTCTGAAATTTTATGGGATACTAATAATATTAATTCATTATCATATATTTTTGATATCCTTCTGAATGGCCTTGTTTGGTTTTTTATAGGTTGTGCATTATATTTTTTTGATTTTTCTAATAAAAAAATATTTTTTCCATTGATTGTTTCTTTAATTTTATTTTTTTCTATTGTTGTGAATATGAATGGTGGTTTTTTTATTGACTATTACACATTGAGACAATCTATACAGGATAACTCTATATCACATCTACACTTTGGCAACTTTTTTGTTCTTATAATTATTATTTCATTCTTACTCGCAAAAAAGAATTTCAAGCTGCCTATATTTTTTCTAGGTTTAATGGCTCTTTTTGGTATTGGTGGTAGAAGTAATTTCTATATTTTTTTACTTACAATAATTTTAATATTATTGTTTTTTTTAAAAAAAATTATAATTAAAAACTCAAAAAAAATTTTTATAATATCTTTTCTTTTTATTCTTATAGTTTGTAGTATGGATACTAATATTGGTGTTGATACTATTGGAAGAATGGCTATTTCAAAGGACACTATGGATGAGGATGATTCTTATTTGGCGAGAATTGATTTTCTAAATTTTGCTATTTCTAAACTAGATAGTAATTTTTTATATGGTGACCCCAATATTTTAATAAAAAAATATGGTTATATTAATAGTTATGCTCATAATCTACTAAGTGCATGGCAGTTTTTTGGGTTCTTTACATTTTTATCAATAACTTTATTATTGATTTACTCATTTTTTAGAATCTCATTAGCATTATTTGAAAATCGATCTTATTTTTATAATGAAAATTTTATGCTTGGTTTTTTTATATTAATTTATATGACATTCTCTTTGATTCTAACTAAGGGAGTATCCTTTACATTTTTATGGTTGGGTTTTGGTTATATAATGTGTCAAATTTCTTTTTTAAATAAGAAAATGGTTTAACTTATGAAAATTGTAATTATTGGTACGACATCATCAAGCATGTGCGGTTTTCGTCTAGACTTGATTAAAAAAATGTGTTCCGAAGGTCATCAAGTTTTTACTCTAGTTACAGATGAAAAATATGATAATTTTCTTTTATTAAAAAATATTGGAGCACAGCCTATTTTTTATGATTTTAATAGAGGTGGACTAAACCCATTAAATGATATTATTTCAACAGTAAAACTTATTAAAATAATAAAAAATATTTCTCCAGACTTAGTTTTATCTTACTTTACTAAGCCAGTGATTTTTGGTACCTTGGCTGCAAAAATAGCTAAAGTGTCGCGTGTAGTTGGTATGCTTGAAGGTTTAGGCTATACTTTTACAGAACAACCTGAAGGCTTAAGTAAAAAAACACAACTAATTAAAAAAATACAGGTTTTTTTATATAAAATAGCTTTGCCACAACTTGATCAGCTTATTTTTTTGAATCCTGATGATCCAAAGGATTTAATACAAGAACATGTGATTAAAGTAAAGAAGGTAGAAATTTTGGGTGGAATAGGTTTAAATTTAGATAAGTATAAATATTCTGAAAATTTAAATTCGGATATATCCTTTATTTTTGTTGCACGATTATTGGCTGAGAAAGGAATTCATGATTATATAAAAGCTGCTAAAATTGTAAAAGCAAGATATCCCAATATTAAATTTACTGTATTAGGTGCAATTGATAAATTAGCTTTAGGTAGCCTTAAAGAAGAAGAGCTACAAGATTTAATACAAACTAATATTATTGAATATCCTGGATATGTTGATAATGTTGCTGATTGGATTAAGAAAGCAAGTGTATTTGTTTTACCTTCTTATTATAGAGAAGGTGTACCACGTAGTACACAAGAAGCAATGGCAATTGGTCGTGCTATTATTACGACAGATGTACCTGGCTGTAGAGAAACGGTTAATAATGGTGTAAATGGTTTCTTAGTACCGAAGTGGAATCCTCAAGCATTGGCTGAAAAGATGATTTATTTTATAGAACATCCAGAACAAATTCGCATTATGGGAAATGAAAGCCATAAAATAGCAATCGAAAAGTTCGATGCGGAAAAAGTGAATCAAAGATTAATTAAAATTTTAGGTCTTTAAATGTTAAAACGCCTTCTCGATATTATCATTGCTTCAATTGCACTAATTCTATTGTCTCCTCTCTATTTTTATGTCGCTTATAAAGTACGCAAAAATCTAGGCTCTCCTGTTATTTTTCGTCAGGTTCGTCCAGGTTTAAATGGTAAACCATTTGAGATGATTAAATTTCGTACCATGACAGACGAGCGAGATGAGAAAGGTAATTTATTACCAAATGAGCAACGCTTACCAAAATTTGGAAAAATGTTACGTTCAACGAGTCTTGATGAAATGCCGGAACTTTGGAATGTGATTAAAGGCGATATGAGTATTGTTGGGCCACGACCATTACTTATGGATTATTTACCTTTATATAATGAAGAACAGGCTAAACGTCATAAAGTACGTCCTGGCATGACCGGTTATGCACAAGTCAATGGTCGTAATGCAATTAGTTGGGAAAAGAAATTTGAACTTGATACCTGGTATGTAGAGAACCAGTCAATCTGGCTCGATTTTAAAATCATGTTTCAAACAGTAAAAAAAGTATTAGTTAAAGAAGGCATTAATCAGTCTGAAGAAGTAACGATGACGCGCTTCCTAGGTAATAAAAAAGATGGGCAGTAGTTTAAAATATTTATACGCAATTTACGGTGCAAGTGGTTTTGGTCGTGGGGTCATGCCGCTTGCACGAGAACAGTTGATTGCTGAAAATGATCAAAACTATGAGCTTGTATTTATTGACGATGGTGAAGTACAAGATCAAATTAATGGTCATCAAGTTTATAGCTTTGAAGCTTTTCTTGAGTTAAAAGCTGCTGATAAATATGTGACGATTGCAATTGCTAATAGTGGTATTCGAAAGAAACTTACTCAAAAAATTGATTTATATAACTTAAAGCACTGGTCAGTAAGTGCATCTACGACTGTTTGTATGGATGAAGTACAAATAGGTGAAGGTGCTATTTTATGTAATTACGTGCATTTTACTTCTAATATCAAGGTTGGTAAATTTTTTCATGCGAATTACTTTAGTTATGTAGCGCATGATTGCATCATTGGTGATTATGTGACTTTTGCCCCTGGGGTGAAATGTAATGGCAATATTCATATTGAAGACCATGCCTATATTGGTACGGGTGCTGTGATCAAACAGGGCACACCAGATCAACCTTTAGTAATTGGCAAAGGGGCAGTGGTGGGCATGGGCGCTGTCGTCACCAAAAGTGTGCCACCGGGCGTGACGGTCATCGGCAATCCGGCACGGATTTTAGAGAAAAAATAAGTTTTTAAATTTTAAAAATTCAGGAAACATCATGTTAAATACTGCATTTGAACCATGGCCAAGTTTTACCCAGAAAGAAGCGGATGCGGTTTCCCGGGTTTTATTGTCGAATAAAGTCAACTACTGGACAGGGCAAGAATGCCGTGAGTTTGAAAAAGAATTTGCCCAGTTTGCAGAAACCCAGTATGCAGTGGCTTTAGCTAATGGAACCGTGGCACTCGATGTTGCTTTAAAAGCCTTAGGCATTGGAGCAGGGGATGATGTAATTGTCACCTCACGCACCTTTCTGGCATCGGCCAGTTCGATTGTGACGGCTGGAGCAAATCCTATTTTTGCTGATGTTGAGCTGGATTCACAGAATATTTCTGCTGAAACCATCGAAGCAGTACTGACCCCAAATACCAAAGCGATTATTTGTGTGCATCTGGCTGGCTGGATGTGTGATATGGATCCGATCATGCAATTGGCACAGGAAAAAGGCCTGTATGTGATTGAAGACTGTGCACAGGCACATGGCGCAAAATACAAAGGCAAGTCGGCTGGTTCCATCGGTCATATCGCAGCCTGGTCGTTTTGTCAGGACAAGATCATGACCACAGGCGGTGAAGGCGGTATGGTCACCACCAATGATGAAGAGCTGTGGAAAAAAATGTGGTCTTATAAAGACCATGGCAAGAATTTTGATAGCATCTATAACAAGCAGCATCCACCGGGATTCCGCTGGTTACATGATTCATTTGGTACCAACTGGCGCATGATGGAAATGCAGGCGGTGATTGGACGTATTCAGCTCAAAATGATGCCGGAATGGACTGCAAAACGCATGGCCAATATGGAAAAAATTTATGCTGCATTTGCAGACAGTCCATATTTTAGCGTGCATCGCCCATCCGATGAGTATGTCCATGCCGCATATAAATGTTATGTGCAGGTCAATACAGATCGGTTGCCTGAAGGCTGGTCACGTGACCGGATTATGACAGAGATGAATGCCTTGGGTGTGCCATGTTTTAGTGGATCTTGTTCCGAGGTGTATTTGGAGCATGCTTTTGATGGTACAGCATGGCGACCGACACAGCGTTTGCAAAATGCGCAAAAACTGGGTGAAACCAGTTTGATGTTCTTGGTCCATCCGACATTAACAGAAAATAATATTCAAACAACTGAATCTGCCATCCAGCAGATCATTAGTCGCATATAATCTAATCATGATTCAATCACGTAGAATGCACCAACAGGTGCATTTGATAAATTTACCCAAGTTTCAATTTAGTCATTCTAATACCTAAATTGGATTGAAACTTATAAGTACTATTGAGAAGACATATCACGTGAAGTCCATCATCCTGCCTTTAGTCGAATCTCCACGTTCAGCAAAACTCGCATTTTTAGTCATTTTAGACTTTTGTATTTTCTCTGTTCTAATCTGGCTGTGTTATGCCATCCGCCAGTTTGACCTCGGCGCAGAAGTTGTACCCAATATTCCTTTTGGTACGGTTTGGGTCAGTGCTATTGCTGTATTGGCTCTATTTCTCTGCGGTGTATATCGCTTTATTGTGCGTACCTTCAATGAATTTTTTATTGTTAAACTGGGTTTGGCAACGATCTTATCCGTGATTGGCCTGTATTTATTGGCTTATAGCACCCATGCCTTTATTCCGACATCCATCCCGTTGATGTTTGGCTTTATGATGTTTGCCTGGGTCTGGTTTAGCCGAGGTTTTATCCGTTTTATCGTGCGTTATTATTTACAGGCCGGAGTGCCTAAAAAACGGATCGCGATTTACGGCGCTGGGAATGCAGGGCAGCAGGTAGCAGCCACCTTAAATCGCTCCAATGAGCATGTGCCAATTATATTTATTGACGATAATCCGTCTTTAAATGGCCAAAATATTGGTGGGATTCAAGTTTATTTACCAGATATTGCCTTGAAATATCTCCCTAAATTAAAGATTAGTGAAATTTTGATTGCACTGCCCTCAGTCGGGCGGATACGTAAAAGTGAAATCATCAAGTTTTTAGAACCGGCTCATTTAAAAATTACCGAGATTCCCGGCCTGACTAAACTGGTCGATGGTGAAATTAGAATTTCTGATATTCAGGAAGTGGATATTATTGACCTGCTGGGCCGCGATCCGGTACCTCCGGTGGCAGAACTTTTAGCCAAAAATATTCAAGATAAAGTGGTGATGGTCACAGGTGCAGGTGGCTCAATTGGTTCTGAGCTTTGTCGCCAGATTATTAAAAACCAGCCGGCCAAAATTATCATTTATGAACTGACAGAATTTGCTTTATATAGTATTGATAAAGAATTACGTCTTACAGCATCATGTGACATTATTCCAATCCTGGGCTCAGTATTGGATGAACGCAAGCTGGAGCGGGTGATTGAACAATATGAGATACAAACAGTTTATCATGCAGCGGCTTATAAACATGTACCTCTGGTGGAGTGTAACCCATTAGCAGGCCTGAAAAATAACGCGGTGGGAACGGCATTTAGTGTCAATGCTGCGGTGAAAAAAGGTGTCGAAACCTTTGTGCTGATTTCAACCGATAAAGCGGTACGTCCAACCAATGTGATGGGTGCGACCAAGCGCATGGCAGAGCTGTATTGTCAGGCCATGGCAGAAGCTCAGGATCAGACCCAGATCAGTATTGTCCGCTTTGGTAATGTACTGGGTTCTTCAGGCTCGGTGGTACCGCTATTTAAACAGCAGATTGCCAAGGGTGGGCCAATTACCGTGACCGATCCCGAAGTGACCCGTTTCTTTATGACCATTCCGGAAGCCTCGCAGCTGGTGATTCAGGCTGGTGCCCTAGGTACTGGCGGAGATGTATTCTTGCTGGATATGGGCGAACCGGTACGGATTCAGGATCTGGCACGACAAATGATTTCACTCAGTGGACTTAAAGTCCGTGAAGAAAAAAATCCAAATGGCGATATTGAAATTCAATATACCGGCTTACGTCCGGGTGAAAAGCTGTATGAAGAACTGCTGATTGATGAAGAAAATACAGAAATTACCTCGCATAAGCGTATTTTGAGATCAGTCGAGAAGCATTATCCATTGGCAGAAATCCTGGAGGTCTTTAAACGGATGCATGAACTTTCAGCGACCCAATCCGATATTGAATGGGCATTGGCGCAGCTGGAATACTATGTCGATGGTTATGTCCGTGGCAACGAAATTCAAGTGAACTAGGTTATTTATAGATATGATTAAGAAAGCAATTCTTCCTGTGGCCGGCCTTGGTACGCGTTTTTTACCGGCCAGCAAATCGATTCCCAAAGAAATGGTCACTGTGGTTGATCGTCCGGCGATTGAATATGTGGTCCGTGAAGCGGTAGCCGCCGGGATTGAACAAATTATTTTGGTGACTCATTCTTCAAAAGCATCGATTGAAAATTACTTCGATCGTAATTTTGAACTTGAAACCACGCTTGAGCAAAAAAACAAAACCGATTTACTCAAAGAAATTACTGAAATTCTGCCTAGCGGTGTAAGTATTATTAGTGTACGTCAACCGCAGCCTTTGGGCTTAGGTCATGCAGTACTCTGTGCCAAAGCCGTGATTGGCGATGAAGATTTTGCGGTATTATTACCAGATGTGCTGGTCAAGGATCAGGATCCGGAAAATGATTTGTCACGCATGATTCAGCGCTTTGTACAGTCTAAAGCTTCACAAATTATGGTAGAAGCAGTGCCTGAACATCTCGTCGACCAGTATGGCATTGTTGATGTTGCGGCATCACCTGAGGAAGGGGAAAGTATCGTCATGCAAGGGATCGTCGAGAAACCGGCAGTGGGGACGGCACCTTCAAATCTGTCTGTAGTCGGACGTTATATTCTGCCAGCAAAAATCATGCAGCTTTTAGAACAGACCCCACGCGGGGCAGGCAATGAAATCCAGCTAACCGATGCGATTGCCATGCTGCAGCAAGCCGAAGCTGTAGAAGCCTATCGCATGAAAGGCCAGACCTTTGACTGTGGCAGCAAGTTAGGTTATCTAAAAGCTGTTTTACATTATGGTATAGATCATCCTAAACTCGGTACCGAGTTTAAAGCATTGATTCAGGAACTGGCTTTGTAAGAAAAAATAATAAAAAGGAATATCATGAAAGTTGCAGTATTGGGAAAAACCTTATTTTCCGGAGTCATTTCAGCTCTTTTATCTGAATGTGGTCATCAGGTGGTCTGGTGTAATAGCTTCAGTAGCGATGATCCGGCACGGACTTATTTTCAGGATGAAGTACTGCAGGCCTTGTTGCAAAAACAGGAAAAATCCGGCTTTTTAAACTGTTGTGATTTTCAGCATCTGGATTTCAATCAGGAGGCTTTTTTCTTTAGTTTTAATGCAACTGAAGAGCATATGGCATTGCAGATGCTGAATACCATCAGACATGCCTGTTTTGCTCATCCCAAACTAATGATCAATGCCTCGACTTTTGGCTTGCATGGAACCCAACGTTTTCAGCAACTTCTGCCGAATGATGACTGGATTTACCTGCCAGATATCATTCAGGAAGGCAATGCGATTCGAAGTTTTATGCAGGCCAGTCAGCTGATAGTCGGCTGTGACCAACCGGATGCACAGCTTAAAATCAGAGAGCTGTTACGGCCCTTATTCCCGCGTGCGCAGCAGTATCTGTTTATGCCGGTACTGGATGCCGAATTTACCAAACTGAGTATTTCCGGCATGCTGGCCACCCGGATCAGTTATATGAATGATCTGGCCAGTGTAGCAGAAAAACTTGGCATCGATATTGAGCAGGTACGTCAGGGCATGGCGGCAGATAACCGGATTGGTTCTGCCTATCTGTTCCCAGGCGTTGGTTTTGGTGGAGAAAATTTCTCACATGATATTCGTACTTTAACACATGCGGTTGCAGATTCAGGGGTGAAAAACCAGCTGTTAGAGCAGGTCTGGGAAATTAACGAACAACAAAAAGAATTGCTGTTTCGCAAGCTCTGGAATTATTTCCGTGGCGATTTACAAGGCAAAGTGGTGGCGATTTGGGGCGCAGCCTTTAAAGAAAATACCCCGAGCATCCAGCAATCTCCAGTGCATGCCATGCTGACCGCATTATGGGCGCAGGGCGTGACAGTCAAACTGCATGATCCACAGGCACTGGCCAATATTGAAAAGGTCTATGGCGCACGGGAAGATTTAATCCTGTGTGAAGATCAATATCAGGCTGTCGAAGGTGCAGATGCCTTGTGTCTGATGACGGCTTGGAAACAGTATGGCAGTCCGGATTATCCTTATCTGATTAAACTGATGCAGCATCCACTGATTCTAGATGGGCGTAATCTGTATGATCCGGCTTATATCAAGGCACGTGGTTTTAATTATATTGGGGTAGGACGTTAATGTTGAGCCAGTTTAATCCAGATCCAAATCCTGAAATGATGTATCAGAAACTCGCCTCGAGCAAACAGCAACTTGATGCGGTCCATCTGCGAGAACTTTTTGCTGCAGATCCCCAGCGTTTTAACCAGTATTCGATCCAGTTTGAGCAAGTGGTCTTTGATTACAGCAAACACAGAATCAATGACGAGGTGGTGCAGGGCCTGATTGAATGGGCGGATGCACAGAACCTCAGATCTTGGATTGGATCTTTATTTTCCAATCAGGCAATCAACTATACCGAGCAGCGTGCAGCCATGCATTGGGCCTTACGCTTACCGGCACAGGATCAGCAACATGCCGATCTGGCCGCTGATGTACATGCGCAACTTGAGCGTATGTATGCCTTGGTAGAGCAAATTCATGCCGGACAGCGTCGTGGTGCCACCGGTGAAGTGATTCAGGATGTGGTCAATATTGGTGTCGGTGGTTCAGATCTTGGCCCTCTAATGGTCACCCATGCCTTATCGGATTTTAAATACCAGTCTGCCCAGCCACTCAATGTGCATTTCGTCTCGACCATGGATGGCAGTCAGCTGTCCGAGTTGTTGCATCAACTGCGTCCGGAAACCACGCTATTTATTATTTCGTCCAAATCATTTGGCACGATTGATACTCTGACCAATGCCCAGACAGTACGCTTGTGGCTGGAAAAAGCCTTGGGTCAGCATCCCTATATTCTGAAGCATCATTTTATTGGAGTTTCTACCAAGCCGGAAAAAATGACGGCCTGGGGAATTGCTCCGGAAAACCAGCTACTGTTGTGGGATTGGGTCGGTGGTCGCTATTCACTGTGGTCCTGTATCGGATTGCCGATAGCACTGAGTATCGGCATTGACGGTTTTAAGCAGCTGCTGGCCGGTGCCTATGCGGTCGATCAGCATTTTCAGTATCAGCCTTTTGAGCGCAATATTCCGGTGTTGATGGGGCTCTTGGGTGCATGGAATAACAATTTTCTGGATATTCAGACCCATGCGATCCTGCCTTATGATGGACGACTGAAATACTTTGCTTCTTATTTGCAACAGCTGGAAATGGAATCCAACGGTAAATCGATTCAACGTGATGGTGGAAAAGTCCAGCTGGATACCTGTCCGATTATTTGGGGCGAAGTGGGACCGAATGCACAACATGCCTTTTATCAGCTCCTCCATCAAGGTACGCAGTCAGTGAGTTGTGACTTTATTGCGCCGGTCAAGCGCTATAACAGTCAGCAATATACCTATGCAGACAGTGCCGAAGCGCTGGTGGAACAGCATCATTTAGCCCTGTCTAACTGCTTGGCGCAATCACGTTTATTGGCCTTTGGTAATGAGGCTTTGGACCAAAAAGAATTAGAGAGTTTGCCAGCCTATAAACAGTATGAAGGCAACCAACCGAGCAGTACGCTGTTGATGCAAGAGCTGAATCCTTATAGTCTGGGTATGCTGATTGCTCTATATGAACATAAAGTTTTTGTGCAATCGGTGCTGTGGAATATCAACCCATTTGACCAGTGGGGCGTGGAAAAAGGCAAGGAAATTGCCAACCAGTTGCTGCCTATTTTGAATGGTGAACAGTCTGAGCTAGGTGATCTGGATGGTTCAACTCAAGGTTTAATTAACATTTTATTAGGGAAGCAGCATGGCTAAAATTCTGGTAACGGGCGGGGCAGGCTATATTGGTTCGCATACTTGTGTTGAGTTATTAAATGCCGACCATGAGGTGGTGGTTTTAGATAATCTGTGCAATAGCGCTGCTGAGTCTTTGAATCGGGTGCAACAGTTGACCCAAAAAAGCCTGACATTTATTGAAGGGGATATCCGTGATGCTCAATTATTAGATCAGGTATTTCAGCAACACTCGATTGAGGCCGTGATTCATTTTGCCGGTCTGAAAGCGGTCGGAGAAAGCCAGCAAATACCATTAGCTTATTTTGACAATAATATTGCCGGTTCAATCAGCCTGGTTCAGGCCATGCAACGCGCACAGGTTTTTAAACTGGTGTTTAGTTCCTCAGCAACGGTCTATGGCGAAAATAATCCTTCACCTTTAAATGAAGAGATGCCTACCGGAATGCCGACCAATAACTATGGTTATACCAAGCTGATTGTTGAGCAGCTCTTAGAAAAGTTATCTGTGGCGGATGAACGTTGGTCGATTGCCTTATTACGTTATTTTAATCCGGTCGGCGCGCATAAAAGTGGCCAGATTGGGGAAGATCCACAAGGTATTCCCAATAACCTGATGCCTTTCGTGACTCAAGTGGCAGTCGGTCGTCGTGAAAAGCTATCTATTTTCGGTCATGATTATGACACGGTGGATGGGACTGGTGTGCGCGATTATATACACGTAGTCGACTTAGCCAATGCACACTTATGTGCCCTCAATAATCGTTTAACTGCGCAAGGTTGCCGTGCCTGGAATATTGGTACAGGTAATGGAATTTCAGTGCTGCAAGTTAAAGATACTTTTGAGCAAGTGAATGGTGTTGCGATTGCATTTGAATTAGCCTCTCGTCGTGAAGGTGATGTGGCCACTTGTTTTGCAGACAATGCACGGGCAGTCCAAGAGTTGGGTTGGCAACCTCAGTATGGTTTAGAGGATATGCTCGCTGACAGCTGGAACTGGCAGAAGCAGAATCCGAATGGCTATGGAAAATAAACTATGAATTTTGTATATGGAATTATTTGTCACCAATTAACAAATCCATTGATCTTTTTAGTCAATGAGTTAATTAAAAGTCCTCATAGTATAATTATAATCCATGTTGATAAAAAAACAGATATTCATACTATAAAAGGTCAAATTCTAGAGCATGCACAAATTCACTTTATAGAAGATAGAGTAGATGTGCAGTGGGGAGGGTATAGTCAAATTGATGCCACTCTTAAATTACTAAATTGTGCACAAGAATTTGATTATAAGTATTTTTCTCTATTATCCGGTGATGATATTCCTTTAAAAGATATCAATACCATAGAAAAATTTCTGCTTGAATCTGGGAAAGAGTTTTTAGGGCACGATAAATACGTTGATCCAATACCTAGAGTTAAATATATTTATCCTGATTTTTTCTACGAAAGAAACAAATCTTTCATCAAAAAAATAGCTTGTAAAATTATTAGCAATCTTCACAAGTTAGGTTTTCTAAAGCAAAATCTAGATCAGCTGCCTATTCTTTATAAAGGAACCTCTTGGTTTACCTTAAGTAAAGAAGCAATCCAATATATATTAAAATATATAGAAAAAAATCCAAATTATGATGTGGCGTTTCAGAAATCGTATTGTGGAGATGAAGTTTACTTTCATACTATTATCTATAATTCACCATTTAAAGAAAACTTAAATTTAGATTATGGACTTACACCTCCAGAAATGGCTTTAAGATATATAGATTGGAAAACTGGCCCTGATTATCCTAGAATACTAGATGATATGGATTTCGATAGAATGCAGAAATCTAATACGTTATTTGCTCGGAAAATGAAAAAAAATATTAGCTTTGAACTATTGAAAAAAAATTTTTAAGCTAAATAAAAATGGGAGCAATTTTGCTCCCATTTTTATTCTGCTGGATACCGAAATATTAACTTTGAATCAGCTGGGTCAGCTCATCGACATAGTCCTGCATCGGTCGTGGATGATGATCACGACGGCTTTCAATATTCAAACGCAATAATGGTTCAGTATTGGATGCACGCACATTAAAACGCCAGCTACCAAAATTCAGGCTGACGCCGTCGGTTTGATCAATTTCAGGTTTTTGATCGGCATAATGATCGAAAAGTTTTTGGATGGTCGCCTGGGTATCGGCTACTTTAAAATTAATTTCACCTGAACATGGGAACTTGGCGATCATTTCTTCCACAAGAGAAGATAAGGATTTTCCTGTTTCAGACAGTACAGCGATAGCAAGTAGCCATGGAATCATGCCGCTGTCACAGTAAGCAAAATCACGGAAATAGTGATGAGCACTCATTTCCCCGCCATAAGCCGCATTATGTTCACGCATGACATCCTTAATGAAGGCATGACCTGATTTTGATTGGACGGTAATTCCCTGATATTGCTCCACGACATCCAGCGTATTCCAGACCAGACGCGGGTCATGGACAATTTTTTCACCAGACTGCTTCAGCAGAAATGCCTGCGCCAGAAGGCCAACAATATAATAACCTTCAATAAACTGCCCTTTTTCATCGAACAGGAAACAGCGATCAAAGTCACCATCCCAGGCAATGCCCATATCCGCACCATGCTGAATGACCGCATCACGGGTGCTATCACGGTTTTCAACCAGAATTGGATTCGGGATGCCATTCGGGAAGTTACCATCGGCCTCATTGTGAATTTTGACAAATTCAACCGGAATCTGGAGTTGTTGAAACTTCTGTTCCAGCGCATCCACCACATGACCTGCGGCACCATTGCCGGCATTCATCACCAGTTTCATCGGGCGGATTTTTGCCGCGTCAATATAAGTCATCAGGTGATCGATAAATTCAGGCAGGATATTGTATTTCTCAGTACGGCCTTTATTGCTGACGTCAATAAATTCATCTGATTCTGCTAAAGCCTGAATCTCTTTAAGACCAGTATCGGCACTGATTGGACGGGCATTTTCACGTACCAGTTTCATGCCATTATAGTCCATCGGATTATGGCTGGCCGTGATTTCAATACCACCTTGCACATCCAGATGGAAGGCGCCAAAATAGACTTCTTCCGTGCCGGTCATGCCCAGATCCAGAACATTGACACCCGCATCATTTAAACCGTGAATGGTGGCCTGTTTTAAACCTTCACTGCTGAGTCGAATATCACAGCCAATCACCACGGTTTTTGGTTGATAGATCTGTCCATAGGCACGACCAATCCGATAGGCAATATCTTCATTGAGTTCAGTATCGAGTTTGCCACGAATATCATAGGCTTTAAAGCAGGTCAGTTTGGTCATGTAAGTCATTAAAATCCCTGAAAATAAGAAAAAGATATAATATATGCTGGTAGTATAGAGCCAAAATTATTTAATTCAGCTTCCTTCATTCGTAATTTTGTGAGCCAGCATTCCAGAATATTCAGCCAGTAATTGTAAGATCTCACGATCAGTACTTTTGTTAGAGAATAACTTTGGAGATTTATGGTGAGTCATATATAGATTTCCATTTTTCTAGAATGCGCTGTGCCCAGTCTGCATGATAAGTATTTGATACAACGTGATCTTTTTTTGAAATATGGTTAATCATTATATATGACTGGATATTACAAACTTTGTTAATAAAGTCTTTTGGCCAACTTAAAGACTGCGATAAAATTGCAATTTTGAAAGATTCTAAGGTTTTGTTCAGGAAGATTTTATTTGCATTAACATCGTATGGTATCAGTAATGTGGAAATATTCTTTTTTCCATCAGAGGTATCAATTTCACATAAATAAAAAAGCTCATTATCTTCTCTGTCGAGTATTAGATTTACATAAAATCGGCGATTTTGACCATTAGTCAATTTATGCCCTCTGAATCGGCCATATTTTATGAAAGACTTATTATGAATTTGTTTGACTTTATAGCCTTTGCCTTCTATTTTTTTCAGCATTTTGCTAAGGTCTTGATAAGTTGAACTTGTAAAATTATTTTCTGCCTCTATGCTAAATCCTGGAAGGGTGCCTTCGTCTTCTCCTTCTCCACCAGCAAATGGTTGGTCCTCATGAAGAGCTTCCCTACTTGTATTTCGTCTTGTTATATTAATTTCTGAGCATGAAGTATTTAGTGAGATTTGTAGGTCTTCTATGGTATAAATTTCCCCCACAATATTTTTGAGTTGTGTAATTTCCTGATCAATATCAGCGTTAGCTTCATCATCAAATTTAGATTTATCCTGACTTGTCTGTTTTTTAGTATGCTGGTTTTTATCTAGTATATCTTTAGCCTGTCCAAAACTTTTTTGGGATAAAAAATGAAATTTAACAGGTTTATGTATTCCTGTTTCTAAATTTCCGAATGAATTGATACGTTCGATCCGAAATATTTTGCTGTCTGAATAAATACATCCATCAACATCAAGTTCAATGTTTTTGAGGATAGGAGCATCCATATCAAAATCATAGGCTTTAGATTGAGCTTGGTTTTTAATGGTTTTTTCATAAATACTTAAAAAAGATTGATTTAATTCAGGGTGTAATAAAATTAATGCTAGTTTTTTTAGAAAAACAGGGTCCTTTAGATCCTTGGCTGTTATTTTTCTGTTTGGTGCAACAAAAATATGAAAGGCTTTAGCATCATTACGATCAATTAAGACATCAGTTGTATATCTTTCAGAAAATAATGCAGCACGTAATAAATAAGGATGAGAGAAAAAAAGATCTCGTGCGAGTACCAGTTTAGGTAATTGGATGGTCCACCCCTCCAAAGCATCTCCTGGATTGTGATATTGGAAACTGAAGCAGGGACGATTGCGATATGTCGGATGGGTATTTACAGTTGAATTTTCTGCATTGGTCTCGTTCAAAAATCCCAAATTGATTTGAGTGAGCTTATGGTTGACTAAACGTACAGGGAAAACACTGCTCAGTGGTGTTTTGTAGTGGTATAAAAGGATACTTTCAATTGGTCTTTTTGAATGAAAAAAACGCTTTTCTTCGGAATCGCGCATTGTAGTTTTAATATTGAAACAAGTTTTACCACGATGAGTTATCTGTGTTGCACTGTAGTATTGTGTTGCTTCAGGTAAACATACGAATGGAAGGTTAGCCACTTTTATTTCCCCATAATATTCTTAAAGAATCGACGTGCTTCTGGTGTCAATCGCTGCTCACTTAATCCAGATTCACGTAAAAAAACACTTGGTGGATAGTCTTTATTTTCAGTTTGTTGACGAATATAGGTTCGAGTCAGACGACGTATTTGGTAACAATCCACAGACTCAGTATAACGATCTAAAAAGACTGAAGTCAATGGGAAAAAATTCCAGTTTTTTTCAATCATACTCACTGAACCCAGTTGTCTAATAAAAAACTTTTTTGTCCATTGTGGGGAGTCTAGATCTTCTAATAATTCATCCCGTATTTTGATGAGTTGTTTAACAAACTGTCGATCTCGAGCTCTCCAGTCAATACGTGGTTTAGGGATAGAAGGCGGGGGAGTTAAAGCTGATTTATTGATAAATAATAGCCAATCTTTATGATTGCGATATAAGCGAGCATACAGTGAGCTATTTTGTTGGCGAGCCTGTTTGACAGGCCTTTCTAGGATTAATTTTGTCCATTGTTTTTGGTCCTCAGATAATGTTCGATCTACTTTATTATCCATACATATTGTTACTGTTGTGGTGGCTTCCTCTAGATCCATGGATGCTAGGTGAATATATTGCTTATATGTTTCAATCGGATTTTTCTCTGGAACAAGAGCTTTTAATACGATGAGGTGCTCAAGATAAGAAAATGCTTTACGATGTTTTCTTAATATATTTTTCAGCCAGCAGTTTTCACTATCTAAATCTGCTAATTGATAATATGCAAGAAAACTTTCGCCCCAATATTCAATGACTAATTGGCGTACTTTTTCGTAATTAATATTTTTACGGCCTGATAGTAATTCCCTATCTTTTAAGATAAGAAAATAAGCATCTGATACAGTAGAAAAATCCTGCACATTGAAGGGTGTTGAATGAGCGAGTAGCTCTTCGATCAGTCCTGCAAGCTCGATATGATGATTTACGTCTTGAGGATTAAACACAAGCTGTGAAGAGTCTTTCAGTGCATTCAAATGAGCAAAATAGAATTTTCGGTCTATCCCATTACAAGACATAGAACTCACAGAAAGAGATTGCTGATGCCTTCTACAATATTCGTATCCAGTAATCTGCCAGCTGCGTTTCCAATAAACTTCACCATATTGCTGCATCTGTTCTTGCCAGCAATGAGGGCAGAACCGGAAAAAACTCACAGCTTTGATCCGCGATGCATTTTTTCCTAATTTGGTATGCAGGGATTGATACTGCTCACCTCGCAATGCCTGCACAGCATAATGCATTACTGTATCAGGTTGAAATGGTTGGTAAATTGGTAACAGGGTGTGTTGGTTGATTAAAATAAGCGCATCATAGTGATCTGGTAAGTAACTGGCCACCCTGTCTAGATGAGAAGGTAAATCGTAAGTTGGTGTCAAGTTCCTATTATTGAATAATTCTTCAGTGAGATATTTTGGACTCAGAATCCCATTGTGAACAGCATAACGAGCAATCACACTGTAAATCAATTCATTTGGATATGGTGCTGGAAAATTTGAAATCATGGTACCTTACCCTCCATTTTTTCTGCTTAATGCAAAATGGGACGGGTAGGATCAAACAAATAGTGAGATGATTTTAATAACTCATAAACATCTACGTCCTGTTCTTGTGCTTGACTGAAAAAGTTTCGTAAGTCATTCGTTTCAGTACTCTTCCATTCCTCCACTTTCATGACTTTACGAGAGGTCCTTGGCTTCCTTGCCGGAGTTGTGGTCTGAGGCTGGTCCAATTTATCTTTTACTACAGAGCTGTCTAATACTTCCAGAATATGCTGGAGGAGTACCTGTAAGTTCTCGTTTGGATATTTTTTTAATGCAGAAGTGACATGCGGTTCTATTGCAGCAGCGGGATGACCTAATGCTGTTAGCATACCTATTAAAGTAGAATAATGCGGTCCTAGATCTTTATGCTGTTTTTCTGTTTTTAATGCGGCTTTAAAACGGTGTTGTTCAACATACTCCTCAATTTGAACTTGAGGGATAGTGAGGTCAGAGTACCGTGCAATACGTGCAGGATTACCTGAACGCAGCGCATCTAGAATATCGTGAACTGGCTGTAATTGTTCTTCATAGACTTTTTTAAAAAGTTCAGATGTAATTTTTTCCAGACCAATGGTGATTGCATGAATCTGCACCAAGCAGAACAGTTTAACCACTAAATCTGGAATGCCCTGCGTATAATAATACCAAGTGTTTCTTAATTCATCGGTCAGTTCAGCTGGTTGTTGAACCCATTGATATTGCCACAGCTTGTTGGTGAAAGCATACCATTCAGAAATGATCATTTGATCAGGGGTGCTAGAATCGGGAGTGGGTGCTTCATTGCGCATAGGTTCCCAGATTAAAGAGCCTAATCCCGCACTGCGTCTAGCTGATCTTAAATCTTCTTGCAGAATTTCATTGGCTTTGGGTGTCCCAATCATCACAATTGGAATTGACGCTACATTCACAAGCGTGACAAAGAAATTAAGAATAATCTCAGCCCCACCAGATTTTTTTGTATTTAAATGCTGGATTTCATCAATGATTAAAAGTCCAATTGAATAATTATTTGCGATGATTTTCATCTGCTGTAGCATGGCATTCACATTTAAGCGGCTTCTGGTGAAACGATGCTCGAAGTTAGTATCTCCTAATGCTAAATCTACCGCTCTAAAAAAGTTTGAGCATAAGTTTTTTAAAGAGCTATCATGCGGGCAATCAATTTTAAGATAAACAATTTGTTTTAACCCCAGTTGTTTATGCTCAATCACTTGCGGATAATAGCGCAAAATCTTGTTCATTGTGGTCGTTTTTCCACTTCCAGAACATCCTATAATAGACATACTAGTGGCTGTCGATTCTGGAGGAGCGTAGCGGTAAGAGCTTTCGTTTGAAGGTTCTAGTTGTTGAAAAGCCGCGTGCAAATGCCTGTGTCGATCACCATTATTGATGTTTCTACTCACGTAACCTTGCCGGATCATGATAGAAATTTTTTGTTCAAGGGATAGATGTTTGGTGAGTGGTTGGAAAAAATCATGAGGCAGTTGAGCAATTAGATGAATTCTTTCGGGTTGAGGCAAAAAACGCTGCTCTGGAATAAATTTTAGTTTCCCTCGTAGGTGTTTAATAACCGACTTCGTGTCAAGAATGGGCGGTAATTGAGTAATGAGAGGATTATCCCCATAGATGTCTTCTATTGATGTATTAATCGTGAGTTCATTATTATTCATTCTTCATCGTCCTCTTCAAATAATTGTCTCATTAAATCTGGTTGACTTGTCAAATCTAGATTGCTGGTTTGAGATGGGGGTATTTGAGTATTATCTTTATTGGGATTGATGGTCCGGATAGAATTTGCAGGCCTGTTTTGTAGGTGTTCCGCACGTTCCATCTGCATGGCTTCTTGTTTATTCTGCCGGATATTTCGAGTACGTTGTGCGTTAGAAAGTTGGTGAACTCCCGCTTGAGCCCGCCGACTCTGTGCTGACTTAATGATGTTGTCAGTAAAATCCTGCAATTCGCTGATGGCTACAGACTTGAGTTGCGAATGCTGTTTTTCAACAGTTTTGATCGCTTTTTGAATTTGTTCAGCTTCCCACCAGGTCAGATGTTGATATTGACGTGAGGTATCATTTAAGTGAGCCTCCCAGTATTCCAATTTATTTTCATCATAAAAAATATAAATGGTATTTACTGAGTATGGGTCAAAACCAATCCGCAACTTTTTCGGGCGAGATTTGGTTGTGTTACGAATAAACCAGCCTTGTTGATGCATTTCCAGACATTGATAGACTAATCCTTTGACTTTAAGTCCTTTGTCACTTAAGGAGGCATCGATCCTAGGTAACAAGCCCACATAGAGTGATTTGTTATCCACTTGTCTTAACATCCCAGTGCGGTGCTGTAGGCCCCACTGCCAGAGCTTAAGAGGAATAGATGGTAGGTCAGTTGGCATATCGGCACTGCGATCATATTTCGTCAAGACATCAAAATTATTGCGTAACAAGATGCAGCTTAATATGATTTTTCTGAACTCTTCCAGAGTCAGGCACGCTTCTAGCCGATAATCATGTCCGCCTTTCTTTTTTTCCTTGAATCCAGAAACAACACCAATATTATCGTAGGATTTAAAGCGTGACTGAATGATTCCGAAAGCCCTCTCCACAATACCTTTGGCATCGCTTCGATACGGTGGTGCATTTTCAATTCGAACAGAAAAGTTTTTTTCAAGAAGTTCAATTTGATAGCCAATTAGTTCGCCGCGGTCTGCAAGTATGGCGCTAGGTAAACCATAAATCGGCCAGTCTTCCGCTTGTATTTGTAAGCCATAACTCTGACAGAATGTTACTTTATCTTGGATTGCGACGCTGAGGCATTGTATGGCTGTGTTAAATGAGCTGTTTTCCATACCGACATAAAGCCCAGTAATCATCCGGCTAAATACATCGATAGCAATATATACGGTAGGTCTGCCAATAATCTGTGATGGATCTCGTGATGATACAAGGTAGATATCAGCGATTGTTGAATCTATTTCATAACGTGCACCAGGACCATTTGCGTGCTTGGTCGCTGTTGAAGTCAGAGGTTTGTGATCTTTCAGAGTTTTCTGATTCTTCAGAATTTCCTTGGAATTGTTCTTATTTCTATATCGCTTATTATAAAAATAATAGAATTGGGCATAGGTTGGAATATCTGCGGCTTGCACTTGATGAAAGTGCTTAGAAAATAAATTTTTAAACCGAAGATAAGTTTCGTTAATGGATTGTTTTTTGACAGGAACTAAATAATCTTCGATGGCTTGCTTAAAATATAATTCAACCTGTTCAGTGACATTCTTACCTTCATTCGATTCATAAATGCGTGGTCTGCCAATTTTTTTATCACCTATAGCTCTTTTTTGGCCTTTTCCACCTGAGTTTTCATAGTCCGGTACCAAAGCATTTATAGTTTGACCACGTTGCCAGTAGCGTCTTAGGAGTCGTAGGATTTTATTAATTGATACTTCTTTTTCTAGATGTATAGTTTTAATTTTTGCAGTCCTGATTTTTGCATTGATAAGAACTTGTTCATCATTAATTAAATCTTGAATAATAAAAAAGTTTTCATCTCTTTTTTTGAGTTGAATAGAATCCTCACTCAAGTTTAATCGTTTTAAGTGTTCATAAGGATCTTGTGCTGGTATTAGGCTTTGATCATCTGAGAGAGTTTGAAGTTCCTTGGATAAAATGAGTTCAGGAAAAGCATTTTTATTATCAATTGCAATCCATACGGTATACTGCGGTAAGAATTTGAGTATCCGGTATTGTGTTGAATTCAAGATGTAAACTGAATTAATTAGTTGCATGGACTGTATTCTCGTTCTGGAGCAAATTACTTGCATGAATATCAGAGAGTTTAAGCTCCAAGTACGAAATTTCTAGATTAAATTGCAGTATTCGCAGGGCAAATAGTTTTCTAAACAATGCGAGCGTCGTTCCGATACCCCTTTTTTGAGTTTGGTCAGTATGGTTGCAGAAAGAGATCAATGAGCTTTGAGGATACTGGCTAATTTCTTCCATAAAATAAATTGCTTGATCAATCATATGATTTGTTATTTCAAGATTATTTTTTTCTACATACAGCCATTTAATGTTCTCTAGTACCGTAGCAGGAATATCCTTTTCGGTAATCAGCTTGAATGGCGTATTGTGCTCTTCTTCCCAGTAACGACGTTTAATTTCTAAAGACTCAATAATATGTGCTTTATTCAAATCCTTACTATAAAGAGTGTCGAGGGCTATAGAAAACTTACCAAAATCAACTAAAAAATCTGAAGATAGGGTAAAAGGTAGATAATCAACCGATACCTTTTTCATCCGGTAACGAGAACAGATGGAGTTAAGATCATAGATATCCAAAGGATAATGTTCACGAATATCTGTAACGTTCTGATTCCAGTCAAGCAGCAAAAAGGTGGATAACTCTAGATCAGAAAACAAGTGGTGAAGACGTTTACTCACACGACCTTGTACTCTATGAGAGCGACCAATTGAACTGAAGTTATGAACAGTTTTGCAAGATTTATAATCTCGTCCATGGCCTTGGCCATATCCTTCTTTTACTAATTCCTCATAGTTTTTTATAATTTTTGTCATACAGAAGACCTATGAATTTTGGTTGATAATTCATCATATCTCAAGGAAGATAATTTTGTATTTGGCATAAATATACAAACTTAAATATATTTATATACAAACAAAATTTTATAATTTTTATTTAATTGTTTTTTAAATTCAGTAGCTTAATAATTTATCGGGTATTTTAGTACTCAATTGCTGAGTTTAAAAAACGTTTAGGATAGGCAAAAGTATTCAAATTACATCTTAGTAAACATCGTTGCATATTTTTATGTAAACCAACTGCATATTCAGACTCAAACCCGACCATTCATTTTGGTTCATAGTAAAATGCTTATTTTATATTCCAAATATTTTAAAACAAAATATGCAAATTTGAATCTTAAAGTACTGCCTTAATCTGCTATAACTTGTACATCATATTGATGCACAAGTTGGTGGGAAATATGGCTAACTTAGCAACAGAACGAATCAATGTTCGTTCAACTGTAGATGCAAAGAATGTAATTGAGCAAGCTGCGAATTTATTGGGTCTTAGTGTGAGTTCCTTTATGATCCAATCCTCATTTGAACGAGCAAAAGAATTACTTAAATATCATCACGAGTTAAAAGTAAATAATGCTGATCGTGATATGTTAATGAATTTGCTTGAAAATCCACGCCCTGCAAATGATGAGATGAAAAAATTAATGAGTTTATTGGATGAAAATTGAGGTTTTACAAGACCATCATCAGAAAAAATCATTTAATTGTGGGCAAGATGATCTAAATAAATCCATAAAATAATACACATCCCAACATCAGAAATCAGGAACAAGTAAAACCTATGTTGCTATTGATGATGATACACAGTAGGTGAGAGGATTTTATTGTCTATCAAGTACCTCTATAGGATTTAATGCTATTTTCACTAAACGATTACCTCGTTATCCATTACCTTGTGTGGTTGTGGGTCGCTTTGCCGTTGATCAAGCAGCGCAGGGCAAGGAATTGGAAAAGTACTTTTAGCTCAGGCTCTTAAACAAGTTTCAAAAGTTGCTCAAATTATTGGTGTTAATTTTGTTGTAATACATGCAAAAGATCAAAAAGCCATAGAGTTTTATCAGCGTTTTGGCTTTATCTCATTAACATCAAATCCATTAACATTAATATATCCAGTGAATGAAATACCTAATTTTAAATAAGGTGGGCTGCTAGTAACAGGAGTAGCTAGTAGACTTATTCAGAATTTGCACATAGCTCCTTATCCCTTATTTTGCTTTATGACCAAATATTGCGCCTAATTATGGGAATTTAATTAAGTTTGTTTTATTTTTTTTCTTAAGTTGTTGATATTAATTGTTCTTTATATTTTAATTTTAAAATTAAGTTTGTATTAAAATTTGGTATCCTGAGTTTTAAATGAAATTAAGTTTGTATTAGATTCTTCCACTTTAAAATACGAATTCTTGCTCAGAAAGGGGAAGCATACTTTAAATAAAAATGAAATGTTTTCAAGGTGAGGTCAAAAAGGGATGCTTTTTGAATCTAGGGTGGGATTTTTATATATCTATATTGTTGAATATATTAGTAATAATTTTATATTTCTGGTGTGATTCTAATTTGAATTTAATTATATTAAAAACCCTGTAGACTTGGTGAAGAATCACTAGGTCTACAGGGTAGGGTTTTGTTCGTTTACTTCATTAATATACAAACTTAAATAATTAAATCTAAACTTAATTATTTGATACAAACTTAATTATACGAACACACCAGCCTCGATTCAATTTTAATTATTCAACGGTAACCGACTTGGCCAGATTACGTGGCTGATCTACATCCGTACCACGTAATACAGCCACATGATAAGACAATAACTGCACCGGGATGCTATACACAATCGGTGCCAGCACTGCATTGACTGCCGGAATATGTACCACATGCTGGCGTTCTTTGGCTTTAATGCCGCTGTTTTCATCAGCAAACACAAATAGCTCGCCACCACGCGCCTGAACTTCTTCCATATTGGATTTGAGCTTATCCAGCATGTCATCCTGTGGTGCCAGAATCACTACTGGCATGTCATTGTCAACCAGTGCCAATGGCCCGTGTTTTAGTTCGCCTGCAGCATAACCTTCCGCATGAATATAGGAGATTTCTTTCAGCTTGAGTGCACCTTCCAGAGCGATCGGGAAATGCGTACCACGGCCCAGGAATAGGCAATGCTGCTTTTCAACAAACAGTTCTGAAAGACGTAAAATTTCATCATCATGACGTAATGTATCCAGAATCACTTTAGGCGTATGCCAAAGTTCTGTGGTGATCTCCGTCATTTGTGCTGTAGAAATCGTATTTTTCACAGAACCGATTTTGAGTACCAACAGCATCAATGCAGCAAGCTGGGTAGTAAATGCTTTGGTTGAAGCCACACCAATTTCAGGGCCAGCCAGGGTTAACAGGCTATGCTGAGTTTCGCGTACCATTGATGAGGTCGCCACGTTACAGATGGTCATCGTGGTGATGTCGAGGCCTTTGGCAGCCGCACGTTTCTGTGTATCACGTAATGCAGCCAAAGTGTCGGCAGTTTCACCGGATTGGGAAATACACACATACAGCGTGTTATTCACAATCACCGGAGTGCGATAACGGAACTCGCTGGCAATCTCGACCTGGCAAGGCAGGTCAATCAGCTGTTCAAACCAGTATTTGGCAATCATGCCGGCATGATAGCTGGTACCGCAGGCAATAATCTGGATTTGCTGGATTTTTGCAAAGTCTTGTTCTGCACTGGCAAGAAAATCTTCACGCAGGTCATTGCCATTTAAAGCTTGGGAAATGGTCTGTTTGATCGCTTCAGGCTGCTCATAAATTTCTTTGAGCATGTAGTGCTTGTATTCACCTTTAGAAGCATTGCTGACGGCAGCATCCAGTTCCTTGACCGGACGATCGACAAGTTGACCATCGACAAAGACTTCAATCGTGGTACGGGTCAAACGGGCAATATCGCCTTCTTCAAGATAAATAAAACGGTTGGTAATCGGGAGCAGAGCCAACTGGTCAGAACTGATAAAGTTTTCACCAATACCGACACCAATGACGAGCGGAGAACCTTCACGTACGGTAATCAGTTCATCAGGGTGGTCAGTATGTACGATACCGAGTGCATAGGCACCTTTCAGTTGCGGAACCACTTGGTGTACAGCTTCTAACAGGCTCGAGGTAGATTTCAGCGCATCATTGATCAGATGGGCCACCACTTCAGTATCAGTCTGTGAGGTAAACACATAGCCCAAAGCTTCAAGATCATCTTTGAGTTCTTGGTAGTTTTCGATAATTCCGTTATGGACTACTGCCACATTTTCAGAAATATGCGGATGGGCATTTTCTTCAGTCGGTTTGCCATGGGTCGCCCAGCGTGTATGCGCAATGCCAAGTGAACCACTAATCTGTGATTCATTCACAGCCTGTTCAAGGTTCGCAACCTTACCGACACGGCGTTCACGTAGGACTTGGCTGTTGTTAATGAGTGCCAAACCTGCTGAATCATAACCACGGTATTCCAGGCGTTTTAAACCTTCAATCAAAATATTGGTAATGCTACGTTCTGCAATGCCACCAACGATACCACACATATTTATTCCCCTTATTTCTTGATTTTTTGCGGACGTGGATAGTTTTCTTTGGCAAATTGCTTAGAGCGCTCTACTGCCAAACTGTTGTCTTCCACATCACGGGTAATCGTTGAGCCTGCACCGACTGTGGCGCCATTGCCAATTTTTACAGGTGCCACCAATGAACTGTTCGAGCCAATAAAGGCCTGATCACCAATAATCGTTTTAAACTTGTTCGCACCATCATAATTACAGGTAATGGTTCCTGCACCGATATTAGAACCGGCACCGATTTCAGCATCACCCAGGTAGGTAAAGTGGTTGGCTTTAGAGCCTAAACCAATCGTGGTATTTTTAACTTCAACAAAGTTACCGATATGCACTTCATTGGCCAGTTGTGCACCCGGACGGAGTCGTGCAAAAGGTCCAATTTGAGTATCTTCACCAACGATGGCGCTATCTAAAATGCTATATGGCTGAACCTTGGTGCCAGCTGCAATCTTGGTATTCTTGATAATACAGCCAGCGCCAATTTCAACGTTGTCGCCCAGCTCGCAATCACCTTCGATAATCACGTTGATATCAATGCGAACATCCTGGCCGACAGTTAAATTACCACGCAAGTCAAAGCGGCTTGGATCAATCAGATGTACGCCTTGCTGCATCAGCTGTTTGGCTTGATAAACCTGGAACTGACGTTCTAAAGCAGCCAGCTGCACCCGGTCATTTACCCCTTCAACTTCAAAAGCCTGCTCAGGTTCTACCGATGCAACTTGCATACCATCTGCCAAAGCCATCGCGACGATATCCGTCAGGTAATATTCACCTTGAGAATTGTCATTACTTAAACTTGGCAGCCATTGATGCAGTTTGGCATTGCTGACCGCATAAATACCGGTATTAATTTCTTTAATCTGACGTTGCTCTTCGGAAGCATCCTTGTGCTCAATAATGGCCTGGATCTGACCCTGTTCACGCACAATACGACCATAACCATTGGCATCTGGCAGGGTAAGCGTCACCAGACCAATACCGGTTGCTGCAGTGGCATCGAGTAATTTTTGTAAGGTTACAGGATTAATGCACGGCACATCGCCGGAAAGAATCAGCGAGACGCCGTCTTGTGGCAGGACAGGCAAGGTCATTTGTACGGCATGACCGGTACCCAGCTGTTCAGCCTGTTCGACCCATTTAATATCCTCTTGTGCAAATGCTGTCTGAACCCGATCACCGCCGTGACCATAAATCGTAATAATATTATCTGCGTTTAATTTTTTTGCCGTTTCAATGACATGACCCAGTAAAGGACGTCCTGCAAGGGGTTGTAATACTTTCGGTAAGCTAGAGCGCATGCGCGTTCCTTTACCTGCAGCAAGAATAATAACAGTCGTTGACATGTTCTAATCCTAAATATGGCTTATGCCACGATGAAGTAAAAATAAAGCAAAATACAAAGAGCAGCCCAAAGGCCGGCAATAATGTCATCCAGCATGATGCCGAAGCCACCGTCGACCTGTCGGTCAATCACACGGATCGGCCAAGGTTTCCAGATATCAAATAATCTGAATAGCGCAAAACCGATGAGCAACCATAACCAGTTCATCTGGCCTAAATAGATCAGGGGCAAAAATGTGATGGATTGTCCGGCAAATTCATCCCAGACGATGCGGCCATCATCATGTACACCCATGACTCTAGCAGTATGCCCGCAGATATATATGCCAACCAGGGACATGATGGCAATGGCAAAAACACTGTTTAGAAAACCAAGATGCAGCCAAATAGGAATAAATAAAAGTGCAAAGGCCGAACCAAAGGTACCGGGTGCTTTAGGTGCCAGACCAGAACCAAAACCAACCCCACTAAAGACAATCAGTCGGTCGATCCATGACATGGCTTTAAAATTAATCGCAGGTTTATGCAAAATGTTGATACCCATTAAATTGAAGTGAATGATCTACGCCATCTTTTTCAAAAGTTAAGCCGTGTTGCTGCTGAATTGTGCCGATCATACTAATCGAAACATCAAGTTGTTTTTGCAATAATTTTTCGTAATTTTGCGGGCTTATTGTAAAGCATAATTCGTAATCATCGCCACCAGCGAGGGCATATTGCCATTTTTGCTCATCGTTTAAAGCATGCAGGGCAGGACTGATCGGTAAGTTTTCGAGTTGCAGCTTTGCACCTACTTGAGAGGCTTTGAGAATATGTCCAAGATCTTGTGCCAAGCCATCCGAGACGTCAATCATACTATGTACCAAACCTTTTAAGGCAGCACCGAGCTGACAGCGTGGCGTTGGATAGTCCAGACGTTTTTGCAGTGGATGACCAAGATGCTGTAGTGCAAAAGCTGCATCACCGACAGTTCCACTGACACAGATCAGATCACCCGGTTTTGCACCTGAGCGTGGAATGGCTTGACCAATATCCACCCAGCCCAATGCTGTAACAGACAGGGTTAAATGAGGACTTTGAGTGGTATCACCACCGATTAAACTTACGCCAAATTGATCGCAGCAATCGTACAGACCCTGACTAAAAGCTTTTAGCCAGTCATGATCAATTTGGGGTAGGCTCAATGCGAGTAAAATACTGTACGGGGTTGCGCCCATCGCGGCAATATCAGATAAATTGACAGCCACAGCTTTCCAGCCAATCGCATGCGGATCGGTATTCATTGGAAAATGGCGTCCAGCAACCAGGGTGTCGGCACAGATGACCAGTTGTTGCTGAGGAGGGGGGGTGAGCAAGGCTGAATCGTCACCGACGCCCAGATCGACAGAATTGGCATTCTTGCGATTGAAATAGGTGTCGATAATCGAAAATTCAGCCATACAACAAATCTACGCTATTAGTTAGATTGCTGTTTTTCTGCTGCACGCAAAGTTGTCGCTAAACGATCCAATACACCATTGATGTATTTATGGCTATCGGCACCGCCAAAATGTTTAGCCAACTCGATCGCTTCATCTAGAACGACGCGATATGGAATCTCAAAATGTTCTTTGAGTTCATATGCGCCAAGACGAAGGGTCGCAAGCTCAACACCGTCAAGTGCTGAAAGTTCGCGATCGAGTACCGGGATTAAGAGCGCATCCAATGCTTCATGATTGGCAACCACTTGAGTCAACAATTCATGATAATAGCTCAGATCCACTTTGTGCATGGCATTTTCCACACGCGTACGTGCTTCAATCTCATGCACCGGATTGTGGCTCATTTGCCATTCATAAATTCCTTGTACAGCAAAGCGACGTGCTTTACGTCTTGCTGCATAAGTTGCTTGAAGTGTTTGCGACATAGCGTTAAATAGCCTTTAACAAGTTAACCATTTCAATCGCAGTCAGGGCAGCTTCGCTACCTTTATTGCCTGCTTTTGTTCCAGAGCGTTCAATCGCTTGTTCAATACTGTCCGTAGTGAGTACACCGTTAATTACAGGTAAGCCAGTGTCCAGGCCAACCACGCCTAAACCTTTGGCACATTCGCCTGCAACGAAATCGAAGTGAGGCGTGCTACCACGAATCACGGCGCCAAGCGCGATGATGGCATCGAAACGATCTGAAGCTGCCAGTTTTTTCGCAACTACAGGAAGTTCCCAGGCACCAGGTGCATGAACAACAGTAATATTATCCTCTGATACACCATGACGTTTCAATGTATCAATGGCACCTTCTAACAGATGTTCAACCACAAAGCTGTTAAAACGACCAACTAAAATCGCATAACGGTCTTCGTTCGCGAGATGTAACATACCTTCAATACGGCGAACTGCCATAACAACCTCGATAATTTCTTAAGATGTTTGTTGTGCGGTGATGTATTCCACCACTTCTAAGTTAAAGCCTGACAGGGCATTGAAACGCAATGGAGAGCTGAGCAGCTTCATTTTTTCAACGCCTAGATCACGCAAAATTTGTGCACCCACACCAATGGTCTGATACTGCTGAGACAGTGCAGAATTTGATTTTACATTTTTTGGTGCTTTAAGGGTATCTAATGCTGGACCCAAATCCTGTAAATGGCGTTGACCAATCCAGACCAGTACACCACGATCACTGTTGGAAATTTCTTTCAGGGCGCGATCCAGGTTCCAGGCCGGCTCGCCATCCTGTTTTTTCAGTTTGAGCAAGTCACGGGTCGGGTTAAAACCATGTACACGCACCGTGGTCACGCCCTCTTTAGGCTCACCTTTGACCAGGGCCAAATGAATATCCGGGTTGCCCAGTTCACGATAGCGATACAGGTCAAAGCTACCGTATTCAGTATCAATACTTTGCTGATCGATACGCTCAACCGTCTGTTCATTGGTCATGCGGTAATGAATCAGATCGGCAATCGTTCCGATTTTCAGGCCATGCTTTTCAGCAAACACTTCAAGATCCGGACGGCGCGCCATGGTGCCATCTTCATTGATGATTTCACAAATCACAGAAGCCGGTTCCAGTCCTGCTAAACGGGAAAGGTCACAACCTGCCTCAGTATGTCCGGCACGGTGCAAGACACCGCCTGGCTGCGCCATCAGCGGGAAGATATGTCCTGGCTGTACAATATCTGCCGGTTTGGCATGGGCAGCCACAGCGGTTTGAATCGTGTGTGCACGTTCAGCCGGAGAAATACCGGTAGAAATACCTTTGGCTGCTTCAATCGACAGGGTGAAATTGGTTCCATGCTGCGCACCGTTTGCATCTACCATCAACGGCAGATTTAACTGCTGGCAACGCTCTTTACTTAAAGTCAGGCAGACCAGACCGCGTGCATGGGTGATCATGAAGTTGATGTCTTCAGGACGTACGTGCGTGGCAGCAATGACCAGGTCACCTTCATTTTCACGATCTTCATCATCCATCAGGATGACCATTTTTCCTGCACGGATATCTGCTACAAGCTCTTCAACAGTATTGAGCGGCATCAACCTTCACCTTCTTTTTTGATCTTGATCAGACCGAATCATGACATTATTGGGTACATAGTCTAACGCTTTTTAAGCAATTTTGCCTATGCTTATTAGTTTCCCTATAGTGGTTCAATGTTATACACAGTCTTGGGAATCATGAAAAGCCGACTTTAAATGAAAGCCAGGGCTTTATGCAGGTTTTTTGAACAGTTAAAATGCATAAAAAATGAAAAACTTAGGCGAAGTCCTTCTAAGTTAAAGTATTAATTTGTTTTTTATACAGTTTTATTCCTGTTTTTGTGATTTTTAGACTTTTATTTTGCTGGTCAACGATCAAGAGCAGAAAAATTTACCAGATATTAAAAAACTTGAATAAAACAAAAAAGCGAACCGCAGTTCGCTTTTGAGAAAATTCATACTTAGAAGAAACCAGCCGGTTTGGTTGAATAACTCACCAGCAGGTTTTTGGTCTGTTGATAATGATCCAGCATCATTCTGTGATTCTCACGACCAATCCCTGATTTTTTATAGCCACCGAAAGCCGCATGGGCAGGGTAGATGTGATAACAGTTAGTCCAGACCCGACCTGCCTGAATAGCACGGCCTGCACGGTAAGAGGTATGCGCTGAGCGTGACCAGACACCGGCACCGAGTCCATAAATTGTATCATTGGCGATCTTGATCGCATCATCAAAGTCTTTAAAGGTGGTCACAGCCAATACAGGCCCGAAGATTTCATCCTGGAAGGTCTTCATGTCATTAGTGCCTTTAAAGATGGTCGGCTCAATATAGAAACCTTGACCCACTTCCTGACGTGCTTCACCACCAGTCAGGATCTGTGCGCCTTCTTCACGACCAGTGGCAATACAGCCCAGAATCTTGTCCTGCTGTTCCTGTGAGGCTTGCGCGCCAATCATGGTGTCAGTATCCAGCGGATGACCAGTCTTAATCCGTTGCACCCGCTCTACTGCACGCGCCAGAAATTCATCGGCAATACTTTCCTGTACCAAGGCCCGGGAAGGGCAGGTACAGATTTCACCTTGGTTCAGGGCAAACATGGCAAAGCCTTCCAGAGCTTTATCCAGATAATCGTCTTCCTGATCCATGATGTCGGCAAAGAAAAGATTTGGTGATTTACCGCCAAGTTCCAGAGTCACCGGAATAATATTTTCAGTCGCATATTGCATGATCATCTGCCCCACGGCGGTTGAACCGGTAAAGGCAATCTTGGCAATGCGTGGATTGGTCGCCAGTGGACGGCCGACTTCGACCCCATAGCCATTGACGATATTTAATACGCCCGGCGGCAAAATGTCCTGAATCAGTTCAGCTAAAACTAAAATACTGACCGGAGTCTGTTCTGCAGGTTTCAGCACAATACAGTTGCCTGCAGCCAATGCTGGTGCCAGTTTCCAGGCGGCCATCAGAATCGGGAAGTTCCACGGAATAATCTGACCCACGACGCCCAACGGCTCATGGAAATGATAAGCAATGGTATCTTCGTCGATTTCGGAAATGCCGCCTTCCTGAGCCCGGATACAGCCGGCAAAATAACGAAAATGGTCAATCGCCAGTGGAATATCGGCAGCCAGCGTTTCACGGATCGGTTTACCATTGTCCCAGGTTTCTGCCACCGCCAACAGTTCCAGATTTTGTTCCAGACGATCTGCAATTTTCAACAGAATATTGGAGCGGGTGGTCGGCGATGACCGGTTCCATTGTTCTTTGGCTTTGTGTGCTGCATCCAGAGCCAATTCAATGTCTTCTACAGAAGAGCGCGGCACTTTGGTAAAGACTTTGCCATCTACCGGAGAGATGTTGTCAAAGTATTCACCTTTGACCGGAGCGACCCATTCGCCGCCAATGAAATTATCGTATTGCGCTTTAAATTGAATTTTTGAACCGTCAGTATTGGGGTCTGCATAACGCATAATCTATTCCTTTATATGATTGTTAGTGGTGCAGGTCGAGCGCATGTTGCCGATCAAAAAATATAGGCGCTTCTGCATTCAGCTCTACTATAAAGAGGGAAAAAGACGGGCGGTTGTTTGTTTACAGGCTTGCTACAAAAGACAATATTTGGAGACAAGCAGTAGAAGAATAAAAGTTATAAATTATCAAGCCTTAAATTTAAAAACAAGGGTTTATAGCACTTATAAACCATCGAAAGATTGGCATATTTTTAATGTGCTTAATTACATTTCAACCTAATAAAGATTCAAAAGAAGCCAAGCAGGAGAAATGAGGGTAAGTTTCATTTCTCCTTCCACGTTTATCTAAAGCCCTTTGTCATGCAGCCATTGAAACAGCTGCTGATAAACCTGCTCACGCACAGATTGCTCTGAAAGCACTAGATCATGTAAACCGTCCTGGATACTTTGAACCGTGACATCGCCTTTAATTTTTTTGGCATATTTCTGAATGTCTTTAATGCCTAGAATTACATCGCTGCTCTGTGCGGCTTTGCCCCATTTTTTAGGATATAAGGTCTGATGCGAATGCATGATCAATACCGGAATATCGAGCTGAACACCGCGATGAATTTCTTTCTGTGCCTCATGAATGGCACGAATAAAACTGATCCGAACCATCGGGTAGCGGGTCTTTTTCCAGTCCAGACTGAAGTCCCATTCGCCTTTTAAATCCTTATGAAGGCTGGTGGCATACCACTTGTTCAGCTCGCTTGGAAATTGAAGGTTGGGAAAAATTTTGGCCAGTCTGCTCAGTTGCGGAATGCCAAGCGCACGTTTAATCGGATTCATATTGAAGTCATAAAATGGACTGTTGACCCAAAGTGCTTTAATTAAAGAATGCTGCGGATGATGTGCCGCATACAAGGTCGTGGTCAGGCCGCCGGTAGAATGACCACAGAGCAGGGCAGCATCGTGGCCCTCAGCTGCTATAATGTCGAGGGCTTGGGTAATTTCTGCATCATATTCAGCTAGGTCATAGACGTTATAATATTTTTGATGCGGCAGAATCGAACGTCCGTACTTTCTCAAATCCAGCGCATAAAAATCAAAACCATGCTGATTAAAGCGCTCTGCCATTTCGGTCTGAAAAAAATAATCGATAAAGCCGTGAATATATAAAACTGCTTTTTTTGTGGGTTGGGCTGCTTTTTTACGGATCAGGGTTGCTACGACTTTGCCCTCATAATCATCGGGAAAGTTTAAGGTCGCTTGTTCATAGCCTGTCCCCAGAATATCGAGCTGATAAAGCGGTTGCAGTTCACTCATTTTTATACTCGTTCATCTTATTAAATTTATGCTTTATCCTTGATGAGCTGAGGTTTTTTGTCAAATAGATCTTGCTACTTATTTGGATTAATAAAACCAATACCGGTTCATGTTAAAATCAACCCCGAACGTATGCTAAAAAAAGAGTGTTATCAGATTATAAAATCCTGCTAAAAGTATTATCAATTTACTAAATGACCTAATAGCTCAGAATCAGGCTAAGCTATATAAAATAAACAAAGTGATGTGACTGTTTTGGCAGAATTGCCGAATATTGATTAGATGAGTTAAATAATGCCCAGAGAAAATTTGAACAGTAAACGCCCTTTATATATTCCTTATGCTGGAAATACTCTGCTAGAACTCCCACTACTCAATAAAGGCTCTGCATTTTCTGAAGAAGAGCGTAGAAGCTTTAACTTGCATGGCTTGATTCCTCATGTCACCGAGACGATTGAAGAACAAAGTCAGCGTTCTTATCAGCAGTATTGTGCTTTTAGCAGTGATATTAACAAGCATATTTATTTGCGGAATATTCAGGATACCAATGAGACCCTGTTTTACCATCTGATTGAAAATCACCTCAGTGAGATGATGCCGATTATCTATACCCCGACTGTGGGTGAGGCATGTCAGCGCTTTTCTGATATTTATCGCCGTCATCGTGGGATCTTTATTTCCTATCCTGACCGTGATCAGATCGACCAGATTATTCACAATATCAATAAAAAGAACGTGAAAGTGATTGTGATTACAGATGGTGAGCGCATTTTGGGTCTTGGAGATCAAGGCATCGGTGGTATGGGGATTCCCATTGGAAAACTGGCACTCTACACCGCATGTGGCGGGATCAGTCCGGCCTATACCTTACCGATTACTCTTGATGTCGGTACCAATAATCAGCAGTTGTTAAATGACCCGATTTATATGGGCTGGCGTGAACCACGAATCAGCGGCGATGAATACTATGCTTTTGTCGAGACGGTGATTCGGGCGATTCAACAGCGCTGGCCAGATGCCTTAATTCAGTTTGAAGACTTTGCACAGAAAAATGCCATGCCTTTGCTGGAAAAATACCGTGATCGAATCTGTTGTTTCAATGATGATATTCAGGGCACCGCTGCGGTGTCTGTCGGCAGCCTGATTGCTGCTTCGCGTGCAGCAGGCAAACAGCTTAAAGATCAGGTGGTTACTTTCTTGGGTGCTGGTTCAGCCGGTTGCGGGATTGCAGAACAGATCGTTAAGCAAATGGTTGCTGAAGGCTTAAGTGATGCTGAAGCACGTGCACGTGTGTTTATGGTCGACCGCTTTGGCCTGATCACAGAAAATCAGCCGAATTTATTGGATTTCCAGCGCAAACTTGCACAGCCGCTTGAAAATGTAGAAAGCTGGGCAGATGCAGAGAGTATGATTTCTCTACTGGATGTGGTCAAACGTGCCAAACCGACGGTACTGATAGGTGTATCTGGACAGCCAGGTCTATTCACTCAGGAAGTGATTGAAGCCATGGCTGAAAATAGTGTACAACCGATTGTTTTCCCTTTATCTAACCCGACTTCCCGCGTAGAAGCTGTTCCGGCCGATATCTTGCAATGGACCAATGGCAGAGCATTGATTGCGACGGGTAGCCCATTTGCACCAGTAAATTATCAGGGACAGATTCATCATATTTCCCAATGCAATAACTCTTATATTTTCCCGGGTATCGGTCTGGGCGTAGTTGCTTCAGGTGCAAAACGTGTCACGGATAATATGCTGATGGCCTCGAGTAATGCCTTGGCGGACTGTTCTCCTAAACTCAAACACCCTCAGGCAGATTTATTGCCGAATCTGGATTGTTTACAGTCAATTTCGAAGCAGATTGCCTTAAAAGTGGCACTTGCTGCGATTGAAGACGGAGTAGCATCGAAAGTCAGTGTAGAAGAATTGCAGCTAGCAATAGAGCATAATTTCTGGACACCGCAATACCGTGACTATCAGCGGATCACCTTTTAATTGTATTGAAGATGGATTCTTATCATCGCTAGTTTTTTTTGCGCCAGCCTGCTTTCATCTGATTCATTGATGGAATATCAAAAAGCCCTGATCTTTTGATGAGGGCTTTTTTATTGTCTTAGGGGTGTCATGGTCATATCTTGGTTATAAAATCAGAAAGTACATTAAGAATTTTTTATTGAGTGAAATAAAAATGAAAGAATCATTTAAAGAAAATAACATCAGCATAAAAAAAGCCCCGTCTTTCGATCAGGGCTTTTTTAGAATCTGGAGCGGGAAAGGAGACTCGAACTCCCGACCCCAACCTTGGCAATAGTCACCGACATAAAATACACTAAATAACATAATTGGTATTTCAATAAACCCTATATATAACAGTTATATAGGGTTTTTATTTTGTGTGGTGTAATTTAAGGTAGAGTAGGGTGCTTTAAGTTTTGGTCACTAATTTTAATATGTAAATCAACAATAATTACCGACATATATATTCTCTTTCTAAGAATAGTTTACTATTTGGTATAATATTATGATGAGGTTAGGGCTTTGACTGCTACGATTTCTGTTTGGCCTTTTGGCGTAAGACATACAAATATAAGTTTTCTACTTTTTCACGTGCCCATGGGGTGGTACGCAAGAATCGCAATGATGATTTAACACTTGGGTCTATGCAAAAACATCTAATCTCAATTTTACGACTTAAACCTTCAAAGCCACCGTAGTAATCCAATAATTCATCCAAAATGTCAGCAAGTTTTTTACCGTGTAAAGGATCATTGGTGGTGTTCATAATAGATCAATCGTATTTTGGGTGGCCATTATTATAACCTGGGCTAGTTGGAAAACTAGAGAGTTGGAATGTAGGTAATGATGGACTGAATAGCCACCAAAATTCTAGACACACATAACCATATTTTGGACTGCCACTGCTGTCCCACAATTTTTACAAGAGGAAGCTTACGCGAGCTTCCTCTTGATTGATGGAGGCTTTATCGAGTGAAAATAACGCTTTTAAGGTTTTTATTTCAAATAAATTTACTGGAATTATTCTGAGTAAGCGCTGAACTGTATTAGTTCAGAGTTAATCTGATTTTTTATCTTAGGAAAGAAAATTATTTCACCTAACCTTAAAATAATGTTTTTCAGTAACCAGCTAAATTTTTATTTGTTTATAAAGACGCTCTTTAGGGTCTTCATTTGATTTTGTGACTTTATCAGCAAATTTCTTATCTAACATCAAGGCTGCATATGTTTTGTAACCTATCTCCAATCGGTCTACCTTATTTCCTTCTTGTTCAAACTCTTCAATTAATTTATTGACTTTTTTTACGCTGATATCACTCATATCTTTCAACCATTTAATTTGGGGTTCTTTTAATCTAATCTTTAATTATTGAGATTAGATTAAAGTACCAAGCGCATTTAAGGGCTAATAGCTTATGGAGTAATCACCCCAGGTTAATTAACCCGAATCGCGGATAAGAAATAAACTTGAAAAATAAGAGGACTAGAGCCATCAGTTGAGTTACCAAACCTAAAGCTTTAGCCCCGATGTTCAATAGTAACGAATTATTCTGCGTAATTGATGATTTCTTTCTGAAATTTGAAGCAACTTATTGGAAATTTTCTAAATAAAGTCATCAGTCTATAAGAATTCGAATAGCCCAACTCAGCCTCTCAGAAATTAGTTTTATCGTCATTTGGTATATTTAGGACTTGGAAAAATTAGGCTTCATAGAAATGTCATAATTTAGAGATATTAATGTCATCGAACTGGATTAAAAAAGAACTAAAAACCCACAATAGCAAGCTGTTATGACTAAAAAAATATCCAGACGTGAACTGCTTAAGACCTCCATTGCAGGCTTCGGTGCTTTGTCTTTACCCATATCTTTGACCGCTTGTGGCAATGATGAGGATGCTTCAGATCAAGCTCAGGCACATCCTAAAGTCGCTTTTAAACATGGGGTGGCCAGTGGTGATCCCTTACAGGATCGGATAATTCTATGGACACGCTTAAGTCCGGAAGATGAAAACCTGCGTTATCAGGTGCAGTGGGAAATTGCTGCCGATCAGGATTTTCGCCAGATAATCAATACAGGACAAGTTGAAACCAGTCGGTCGCAAGATTTCACGGTTAAAGTCGATGCGGATCGTCTATCGGCAGGGCAAACTTATTTTTACCGTTTTAAGTGTGCATCGGTATATTCATCTGTCGGTCAAACCAAAACTTTAGCCACGCAAAGCAAGCTGGTGCAATTTGCCGTTTGTTCATGTTCCAATTATCCAGCCGGATATTTTCATATCTATCAGGAAATTGCCCAGCAAGACCTAGATGTGGTGATTCATTTAGGGGATTACATTTATGAGTACGGGATGGGTGGTTATGCGACTGAAGAGGCTGCAGCATTAGGCCGAAGTCTGGCTGCAGATAATGCTGAGGAAATCATTAAACTGGAAGACTACCGCAAGCGTTATGCCTTGTATCGAACTGATGCGGACTTACAAGCAGCACATCAGCGTCATCCATTTATTGTGGTCTGGGATGATCATGAGCTGACCAATGATACCTGGGAGCAGGGTGCGGAAAATCATGATGTTTCAGAAGGTGATTTTTTTGCACGTAAGCTGGCTGCTTTGCAGGCCTATTTTGAATGGATGCCGATTCGTCCAGTGTCTGAAACAGATCATTTGAATATTTATCGCCAGTTTAATTTTGGTGATCTGGTTCAGCTGAATATGCTGGATACTCGTATTTTGGCGCGTAACAAGCAATTGCAATATGCTGACTATCTTACCGCGACAGGACTAGATGCCAATAAATTTCAGACAGATTTGCTCAATCCGACGCGTACCTTGTTAGGACATACACAACGTGAATGGATACTGAAACAACTCAGCCAATCGAATGCCGTCTGGAATGTGCTGGGTCAGCAGGTGCTGATGAGCAAGATGCTAATTCCGGCCGAAATTCTGGCTGTTTTGGGGCAGATCACCAGTGGTCAGGCCACTGCAGATGTGTTGCTACAAGTGCGTCAGATGCTGACAGAACTGGTAGGCCTAAAAATACGCTATCTGCAAAATGATCCAACTTTGACAAAGGCAGAATTAGCCAGAATACTGACTGTTGTGCCTTATAATCTTGATGCCTGGGATGGGTACGTCGTGGAGCGTGAGGTGATTTATACGGCTTGTAAACAGCTGAATAAAAAACTGATTGTACTTGCAGGAGATACCCATAATGCCTGGAACTCCACTTTGAGAGATCAAGCCGGCAGTACAGTCGGGGTAGAACTAGCGACCAGTTCAGTTTCATCACCGGGTATGGAGAAGTATTTGCAGATTCCCTTAGCCCAGTTACAGGAATTTGAAATGGCATTTACTACGCTAATTGATGAGCTGAATTATTGTAATTTGAATCAACGCGGATACTTGAGTGTTGCATTTACCCCGGATCAGGTACAGGCGAACTGGATTTTTATCGATAGCATCCAGAATCGTAGTTATCAGGTTGATCAAAGCCGTGCGTATCAGCTTCAATTAGATCATGAATTAAATGAAATCAAACCGTTAAAGCAAACTGCCTAAGCTGCTTAGAGTTTAAATATCCGGGCCAATGCCCGGATATTTTTTTATAACATTTCATCCCTATAGCTATCAATATCCAGATGTTTGATCGTATTTGCAATACTGATGCTCATATTTTAGTAGCCGCGTATATAATCCGGCAAAGTGAATTAATTGCTGTTTTAGTTCGGCATACCGAGGATCATGGCTTGAATAAAAACGTAATTTTAGTCGTAGCAGGCAGGTTTTTTATAAGCCCAAAAACAGATTTTATGTAATGGGAACAAAAATCATTGCAGCCAAGGCCCAAGGAATTAAGAGCTTGGCTTTGTCCCTGATTCCGCGGATTTTAATTTGGGGATTTACGCATTGTTATGTGCATATCAACTCACCCATCAAAATAAGCCAAAAATTCTAATTAACCTGAGTTCGACATAAAAAATAAATAAAAAAAAGCCTTAGCATCTGTAATATCTTGGTTACGAAGACAAAACATTTCAGAGCAAGGCTTTTTCATGGACTATATTACCGAATTATTTTGTATCT
>NZ_JBWZQN010000002.1:0-95323 GCF_056724605.1 Prolinoborus fasciculus
TTCGCAAGAGATGCGATGGATGTCTGGTGATTTGTAGTCATAAATTTTAGTCCCCACTTGTTTTTAAGTGGGGACTAAATTAAGGCTTATAGGACGAATTCATAAGGTGTGTTCAGCGGACGCTTACAGTAAAATTAAAGCAGTCGGTTAAAACAAAAAAGCATGCCAGAAGCATGCTTTTTTTATGAATATCGATCTTGAAACATTATTCCGGTTTAACCGCCACGACAGTCAGTTCGACCAATACCCGTGGATCATAGAGTTTTGCTTCTACACAGGTACGAGGCAGCGCTTCGATATCAGCGACCCAGGCATCCCAGACTTCATTGAAGGCTGCATAATCCTTTTCAATATCTTTCAAATAGATAGTTACCGACATGATGTGACTTTTGTCTGTACCGGCATCTGCCAGAAACTGGTCAATAATATCTAAAGTCTGTTGGGTTTGCCCTTTAATATCCAGTTCGACATCTGTGGCCAGCTGGCCGGCAAGATGTACCAGATTACCGGCAATGGCAATTTCCGAAAAGCGTTTCGATACATGTAAACGTTCAACTGTCATGTTGTTCATCCTGAGTTTTGGGCATCAGGGCTGCGACCAGTGCAGTCAGCAGACAACCCACCGCCAGATAGATGGCTACATAATGCCATGAACCATCCGCCCAAATCACCAGTGCCGCTGCAATAAATGGGGTAAAACCACCCCCAATGATGCTCGCCACCTGATAGCCAACTCCGGCACCGCTGTAGCGGTATTCTGTGCCAAACAGGGAGGTGAAAATCGGTTGATGGACACTGACCACCATATCGTGTGCGACGTTCGCCAGTAAAATTGCCCCGACAATGATCATCCAGGTGTTTTGTGCATCGAGCGCCATAAAAAATGGAAAGGCTGAAAGCGCACCAATCAAACCGCCCCAGACACACATTTTCTGATGATTGAATTTATCCGCCAGCCAACCAAAAAATGGAATACTGAAACAGCTAATTACCCCGACCATCAGCGTGATATTCAGGAAGAACTGTTTGTCCATGCCTAGGTTGCTGGTGGAATAGTTCAGGGCAAAGTTGGTGACCAGATACATGGTCAGCAATTCAGTCAGACGTAAGGCAATGATATAGAAGAAAGCTTTTGGATGTTTGCTGATGGCTTGCAAGATTGGCAGCTTTTCTGGATGATGGTCTGCTTTGACCACCTTTTCTACAAATTCCTGAGATTCATCCTGATCACGGCGAATCCACATCGCCACAGCTAACAGTACGATGCTGGCCAGAAAGGGAATACGCCATGCCCACTCGGCAAAGGCTTCTTCACCCAGTGTCGCAATAATAATCGACACTGCACCGGTGGCCAATACCAAGCCAACACCATAGCCGACCTGAACGCCACTGCTATAAAAGGCTTTTTTACCCTTGGGTGCATTTTCAACTGCCATCAGAGCTGCGCCGCCCCATTCACCACCGACAGCAAAGCCTTGCAAGGCTCGACAAAACACCAACAGCACCGGAGCCCACCAGCCAATTGCCTCGAAATTTGGCAGTAGACCAATCCCGACCGTGGAAATTCCCATCAGGATTACCGTGAGTACCAGCATTTTTTTGCGGCCGAGCTTGTCACCAAAGTGACCAAATACCACACCGCCTAAAGGACGAAACAGGAAGCCGACCCCAAAGGTGGCTAGTGCTGCCAGGGTGCCCATGTTCTCGCCAATACTAGGGAAAAACTGATCTTTAAAAATTAAGGCTGCAACAATGCCGTAAAGGAGAAAATCATACCAATCGACAACAGCACCAACAAAACTAGATAGCGCAGCTTTACGTGCGCGTTGTTCTTGAACAATAGAAGAATTTACAGAAGACATGCAGGAGGGGATTCCATGAGTTACATCAGAGTTGCCCTGTAATATTCGGATTTGATCGTCACGCTAATCACAGGACAGCATGCTGAAAGTAAAGGTGATTTTCAGCATCTCAGCACATACATGGATAATGCATTGCGCAGATAGAGTACTCTAAAAAATCAAAATGTAAAAACAAAGTTGCCGTATTTTTAAACCAATGCCTAAAACGTGATCAAAAAAGGTTTAGAGCAGCAATAACTGGGTTTCAGTCTCGGGGACGCTGAGCTGATACACGCCGACGCCGATCAGCCGGAATTGCATCTGCGGGGCAATATGCAGCTCATCGAGCAGTAAGTCCAAGGCTTGGGCTAATTCCTGTGGACTACGCAGCACCTGTTTAAAACTTTTACTGTGTTGCATCACCTGAAAATTCTTGAGTTTTAATTTGACCGTAACGCCGCGAGCCGAAAGCTGTTTCTTTTGCAGGCTTTGCCATACCTGTCCAAGTAAAGGTTCCCAATAGGGGCGACATTGGTTTAGATGTAGGTCATCATCAAAAGTGGTTTCTTTGGAAATTTGCTGACGTTCCCGTTCCACTTCGACCGGCCGCTCATCAATGCCTTGAGCATACAAAAATAGCCGCCGTCCATATTTGCCAAATTGCTGAATCAGTAAGGCTTCATCAATTTGCTGTAAATCGCCTAAAGTTTCTAGATTCAGACTTTTCAGTTTTTCCTGAGTGACTTTTCCCACGCCGGGAATTTTTTTCAGCGGCAGATCCTGGATAAAACGCTGTACCTGCGAAGGTTTAATTACACAGATGCCATTCGGTTTGTGCCAGTCCGAAGCAATTTTAGCGAGAAATTTATTGGGTGCCACACCGGCAGAAGCAGTCAGTCCGGTCGCTTGAAAAATATCCTCGCGAATCCGCATGGCGACTTCGGTGGCACTGGGAATCTGCTGTAAATTCTCCGTGACATCCAGAAAGGCTTCATCCAGAGACAGTGGTTCAATCAGGGAAGTATATTGTTGGAAGATCTGATGAATCTGTGCCGATACCTGCCGGTATTTGGCAAAATCTGGCTCAATCACGATAACTTGAGGACATAGTTTGCGCGCCTGCCCCATGGACATGGCAGATCGCAGGCCATAAACTCGTGCCGGGTAGGAGGCAGCCGCGACCACCGCCCGAGGATGATGCGAGGCTATCACCACAGGTAAGTCTTTCAATTCTGGACGTTCACGCAGCTCAACCGAGGCATAAAACGCATCCATATCAATATGAATAATTTTGCGCATGTTCGCTATCTTAAGGGGCTTTAATCGGATTGGGAAGCGACGGCTGCGTTGAGTAAATAGGGCTGCGGTTCGCTGAGCAGAACGACTTTTGTCCCTTGTGTCTCGGCGGCCTGAATCAGAAGATTCAAACTTTTTGGAGTGTCATCGGCCAGACGGGGTAGAAATTGCAGCGGCTGGTTTAAAGGCTGAAAAAAATCATCCCAATGCACCGGAACCACCATTTTGGGCTTGAGCAGGTTCAGGGTTTCAGCCAGATATTGCTGCTGATAGGCAGCAGATTGTCTGGAAAGCTGAGCAATGCCTAAAAACAGGGTGTCGACTTCCAGCTGTTGTAATTGCTCTGGAATAAATCCGGTACTGGCCTTGATCAGAATTTTATGTCCTGCATGCTCAATCAGGTAATCGAAACTGCCACCTTCCTTAAATTCGGAAAATTTGGCCGGAAGGGTGAAAGGCTGCAGCAGCTCTTCGCCTAAATCATCATTTAGCGCTGTGGGTGGGGTATGTTGTGAGGGAATTGCAGTGATCTGGAAATGCCCCCAGTGCTGTAGTTGCCAAGGTTTAACTGACTGTAATTGCTGTGGAGTAACTTTGGGATTTGCCCGGGCGATATTCAGGGTGCTAGGCGAACCGACGAGAGCAGTTTTGGGAAGCATCTCCAGTAAGGCCGGGACATCCAGAACATGATCATAATGAGAATGACTGACCAGAATGGCTTGGGTTCGGCTCAATTCATGGCGTTGCACCAGTTGTTCAAGGAGTAGCCTGTCACTTTGAATAGGTCGAGTAATTACTTGCCGCAAAGATGGCCGGCTAAAGAAACCATCGATCAGGATCTGATCGTGGCCATCATCGAGTAACAGGGTGGACACACCAAAAAAATTGACTGTAAGCCCGTGAACGGATATACCGGTTTGCGGCTGCCACGCTTTAAAGTCACTAACCTTGCCCGAAGCTTGCAACAGATAAGCCAGCATACCCGCGATGAGTAGGAGTAGAATCACCAGACCGAGTAAAATGCCTTTTATCCATTTCAATCTTTTTATTTCCTTGTTGTTTTTATAAAGAACTTGTTTTCAGGCGATCAGCTTTATTTCGCTTTATTCTCAGATGAAGGTACTACAATCGCATTCTTTTTGAGAAAATCCAGCCATTGCTGTTCTGAGCCATAAAAAACATTCAGGTCTACCGGTGTGGTAATACCGGGAATTTTCCCCTGACTGGTATGTTGCCAAAACGTCCATTTAGGCTGATCTTTTAAATCAGGCAGACCTTTGTATTCACGTACCCAGAGTGGTACGTTAGGAAAGTGTCCTGCCAGTACAATATTATAAAAAGCTTTAGAAATATAGAAAATCGGCTGCTTGCCATAATGCTTTTTCAGGGCATCGTGCATCACCTGAATTTCGTTTAAAAGCTGCTCTTTAGAATAGGTATTGATGCATTTGCTGTCATATTCAAGATCAATTACTGGCGGTAAGGCATCCGGTTTATTGGGTACGGAGTCAATAAAATTCTGGGCTTGAATGCTGCCATCGCGGCAGAGCCGGTAAAAATGATAGGCACCGACCAAAAAGCCGCGTTCACGTGCTTTCAACCAATTTTCCTGAAAACGGGTATCTTTAAAGTCGCCGCCTTCAGTGGCTTTCAGATAAACAAAACGGTATTTTTCAGGCGAAATCTGCTGCCACTGAATCTCTTTTTGATGATGCGATACATCAAAACCCTGAATAGGATAATCGGCTGCATGGGCAGACGGTGCTTTCATCAGGCAGAGATAGACCATGGCGATCGTGATCACAGTGATCAGTATGCCCAGCCCAATCAAGAGCGATTTATGAACTCTGTTCGGAGCCTGATTTTTTTGCATTTTCAGTCCTTGCCTATATGTGATTTAGCCTAAAACTTACAATCAGCCCAAAGTGAATATAGCGCATCAAACCGGGGTATTTTTAGGAATATGCCAGAAAATATAGGCCGCAATAATATTGATGCAGCCTAAACAGATCAGTGATACATGAAAAGCAGCCACCAGATTGTCAGCGCCGTAATAGGCACTCAGCATGTTCACCAGTGTTCCTGCCAGTGCCACCCCGATACTCATTGACAGCATCATGATCATCGACAGGAAACTGTTGCCGCTACTGGCATCCTGCTGGCTTAAGTCCTTTAAGGTCAGGGTATTCATCGACACGAATTGCAGTGAATTTAAAATGCCGAAGATAAAGAAATGAATCGCACGGAGCCAGATTGGGGTTTCCGCCGTGGTCAGGGCAAAACTGGCAATACATAGACCTACCAGTAAGGTATTGACCAGCAAGACCCGACGGTAGCCAAAACGCTGAATGATGTTGCGGATAATCGGTTTGGAGGCCAGCGAACCAAGCACAGTCGGAATCATCAATAAACCGGTAATAAAAGGTTCGAAACCGAAAGCCACCTGCAACATCAGCGGCAGTAAAAACGGAATCGAGTTACCGCCGAGACGGGCAAAGAAATTACCCAAAATACCAATCGCATAAATTTTATTTTTAAACAGCCGGCTGCGAAACAGGGCGTTGCTATGGGTATGCGAATGATAGGCATAAATCAGGGTGGCCAATAAACCGGCCAGAATCAGGCTCAGGCTCCACCACAGCGAGTTTTGTGGACTGGCAAAATTTTCAATTCCGAGACAGAGACCCACCATCGCCACGACCAGCAAGATAAAGCCCCAATAATCAAAACGGGCGACTGTGGGTTCAAGTACATTCGGCATGGCCTTAAAGGTAATCAGTGCGCCCAGCAAGCCAATCGGCAAATTGATCAGGAAAATCCAATGCCAGGACAGATATTCGACCATCCAGCCACCTAGGGTCGGCCCAATTAAAGGACCAATCAGGCCGGCCAGACTCATCAGGCTCATAGCGGCCAGAAACTGGGTACGGGGAATGATCTTTAGCATCGCCAACCGGCCGACCGGCAGCAATAATGCACCACCGATCCCTTGAAAGATCCGGTACACCAATAATTCATTCAGGCTACTTGACCAGGCACAGCCCAAAGAGGCCAAAGAGAAAATAATAATCGCAGCAAAATAGGTATTTCTGACCCCGAACCGGTCTGCCAGCCAGCCACTTAAGGGAATGCAGGCCGCCACAGACAGCACATAAGCCACGACCACACTGTGCATGCGTAGCGGATCTTCCTGCAAATTTTGGGCAATTGCAGGTAAGGCGGTATTAATAATGGTGGTATCCAGCCCCTGCATGAAAAAGCCAATCGAGACCAACAAGACCAACAATCTAAACTCGGGATCTAAGGCTTGATGCGTAGGCGTGGCATTCATAATTCTGGAAAACTGAAAATTTTGAATAGTTTAAAGGAATCAGCCGAGTCTGTCGTATATAAAGCGTTTCAACTTTTATGCGGTGTTGTGTCAAGGAACTGCAACCGATCTGTCATGGCACTGCAATGCTCTGGTTATAAATTGGTCACGAATTCTTCATGATAGATCAACAAAAAAATGAAATTAAAATTAAAGTCATTGATAGTGGCCATGCTGGCTGTGGGGATGGTGGCATGTGGAACTGAGAATGAAAATGAAACGCCGGTTCCAATCGTTGAGGCTACACCGAACTCGATCGAGTTAAGCAAATTAGCTGCTTATGAATCGGGTGTGTTTGCGCAAAGTGCAGCAGAAATTCCGGCCTTTGATGCCGAGAGTCAACGCCTATTCGTGGTCAATGCCAAAGAAGGCGTATTAGATGTACTGGATTTAAGTCGACCTGATCAGCCGAAAAAAATAAGTTCTATCACGGTCGATGACATTGCGCCAGAGGCTGAGGTCAACAGTGTCGCGGTACACAATGGCATCGTCGCCATTGCAATTCAGGCTGCTGTGAAAACAGACCCTGGCTATGTGGCTTTATATCAGGCCAAAGACCTGAGCAAGCTGGCCCACGTACAGGTGGGTGCCTTGCCGGATATGCTGACTTTCACACCGGATGGTCAAAGCTTGCTGGTGGCCAATGAAGGCGAGCCTTCTGATGATTATCAGGTCGATCCAGAAGGTTCAGTGTCTGTCATTAGTCTGGCCAATTTAAAAGCCCCGATCGTTCGTACAGCAGACTTTAAGGCCTTGAATGGACGGGAAGCAGCATTGCGTGAACAGGGCATCCGCATTTTCGGACCAAAGGCCAGCGCAGCTCAGGATTTTGAACCTGAGTACATCACTGTTTCAAAAGATGGAAAAACCGCCTGGGTTGCCTTACAAGAAAACAATGCCTTGGCCAAAATTGATGTGGCTTCTGCCAAGGTACTCGCTGTTTATCCATTTGGCTTTAAAGATCATGGCATGAAGGGTCATGGTATGGATGTCAGCGATGCGGATGGTGTCGAGGGTAAAGGCAAAATCGATATTCAAACTTGGGCCAATGTCCGTGGCTTATATATGCCAGATGCGATTGCAAGTTTCGAGGTCGCGGGTAAAACCTATATTGTGTCTGCCAATGAAGGCGATGCCCGTGCCTGGGGTAAAAACAATCCTGCATATTTCAATAACGATACCAGCCAAGGCTTTGTAGAAGAATGGCGGGTGAAACACTTGGTGCATGCTAAAGGCTTTGACCGCCGTCTGGGTGATGATTTACCAGCTCATCTTCGGGTATTGGCCGCTGGTGCAGAATTGAACCCGAATAATTTTGCGTATTGCGGTGCTATTGTAGGGGATGCCAAAGACTGCCGTGAAGATCATCTGTTGGGCCGTTTAAATATTACGTGGACCGAAGGCTATCAAAAAAATGCCGATGGTACAGCCAAACTGAATGAACGGGGCAATCTGGTCTATGATCATTTATATAGCTTTGGTACACGCTCGGTCAGTATCTGGGTGGAAAATGATCAGCAGACCGGTTTAGAACTGGTATGGGATTCGGGCGATCAGTTTGAGCAGTATATTGCCAAACATCATCCTGAGATTTTCAACTTTAATCATGAAGAAGCCGGACTGGATAATCGCAGTGACAATAAAGGGCCGGAACCTGAAGGGGTGACCTTGGGGCAGATTGGTCAAAAAACCTTTGCCTTTATTGGGCTGGAGCGTGTCGGTGGCATCATGGTATATGATGTGTCTACACCTGCATCACCAGTCTTTGTGCAATATATTAATTCACGTGATTTTAAAGCGACTACAGCGCAGATTGAAATGGGACAAGCTGGTGATTTAGGACCGGAAGGTTTGGTATTTATCCCCGCCAAAGACTCCCCGAATAAGAAACCACTCTTGATGGTCGGCCATGAAGTCAGTGGCAGCACCACGATTTATCAAGTAAATCTCAAGTAACCAAAAGCTTTTAGATTCAGGGCACTTAGGTGCTCTTTTTTGTAAGGTGACCGTATATATGACAGTCTTGTCATTAAAATGAAATAAAACCGTCATAATCTTGGGCCAACTTTTCAGCAGTGCTGAAATCTCCTCGCGTATAGGTTTGTTTTTATGACAATCGAGATTTTGATGGTGATCGGCTTCTGTTTGGCCGCTTACTCTATTGTCGGAAATGATGTACCTCAAACCCTAGGGACATTTATTTCTTCGAATTCACATCGCCCATGGTGGGTGTTGTGGATTTATATCAGCTCAATTTTAATTGTCGTATTGGTCTATGGTTGGTATGCATCTGGGGTGGGTGATGCCTCATACGGTCGTTTAGAAACGATTCCTTTCCCTGAAGGTGGCATTACCTGGCTGTATATTGTGCCGCCAATTCTCCTGTTAATACTGACCAAATACGGGATTCCAGTCAGTACCACCTTCCTGGTGCTTACGATTTTCTCTCCTGCCAGCTTAGGCTCGATGATGGTCAAATCGATGATGGGCTATGCGGTGGCCTTTGTGGTGGCGATTGTCATCTATCGTTTTGTGGTCAAGCAGCTGGCACGCCATTTTGCCAAGACACGTCATCAGGAACACTCCAAGGTCTGGATGGGCTTGCAGTGGGTTTCTACCGGTTTCCTGTGGAGTCAATGGCTGATTCAGGATCTGGCTAACATCTTCGTGTATGTGCCACGTCAGGTGCCGTTTGAATTCCTGATGTTTGCGATTATGGTATTCGTGGTCTTGCTGGGTGTGATTCTGTATCAACGTGGCGGGGCGATCCAGAACATTGTCGACACCAAAACCGGTGTGACCGACATTCGTGCTGCAACGATTATCGACTTCATGTATGCCATTATCCTGTTAGTTTTTAAAGAGTGGAGCAACATTCCAATGAGTACCACCTGGGTATTCCTGGGCTTACTCGCAGGTCGTGAATTTGCCATGTCAATGATTCTGGATGAAGTCAACAAACATCGTACTTCACGTAATGTCAGTGCAGATGCCATGAAACTGATGTTCGGTCTGGCCATGTCGGTCATTCTGGCAACAACTTTGCCGATGTTTTATGAGTTTGTGACGAATTATGGTCAATAAGTCCTGATATTAAAAATCCAATAAAAAAGCGAGCCAGGTGCTCGCTTTTTTCTTAATTGGAATGGTTTAAACCACAAATCTTTGCGGATGGCCTAAATTAGTTAAAGTTGTATAAATTTCTTCTTCGTGTTCGCAAATGATCAGTTTGGCGCGATGCTGTGGCGGTAAAAAACCATCTTCGACCGCACGGTCCAGCTGTGCAATCAAGGCATCATAGAAGCCATTCACATTATACAACATCATCGGTTTTTGATGCTGGTTCAACTGGCCCCAGGTGGCAATTTCCAAAATTTCTTCAAACGTGCCGAGTCCACCTGGCAAGGCCACAAAGGCACAGGCCCGCTCGGCCATCATGGCTTTACGTTGATGCATGCTGGTCACCACATGTAATTCGGTGAGCTGGTTATGGGCAATTTCATAATCCAGCATAAATTCAGGAATCACCCCTACAGCTTCACCGCCATGCTGGATCATGGCATCCGCGACCTGTCCCATCAAGCCAATACTGGCGCCACCGTAAACCAGCCCGAAACCATGTTCTGCCAGTCCTTGCGAGAGATGAATGGCTTTTTCTAAATAAACCGGTTTGTTGCCTGCACGTGAACCACAATAGAGAGCCACTAGAGGGCGTGTTGTTTTTGGGGAGTTTTCTTTAAAATAATCTGTCATTTGAATTACGCTTTGCATTTATTTTCTTCACCTTATCATTTTTCTTTCTTGTGACTATAGCTTAATTAATAAATATGACAATTCTGTGTGCGGCTACATTTTCACTGCAATAGGGCTCAGCAAAATTCATCGATAAACAGCTATGAAAACAGGTGAATTTCAAATTGATCTTGATATACTGAAAATTGGTTTCACAACAATAGAACGACGATGGGTAGTGGTAGTTGGCCGTTTAACTTTATAAATCTACGCCAAATAATTGATCTTATTCAATATAAAAAATTCTGTTTTGCTGTGTCACAGCGTCAGGTGATTCCATGCTGCAGTCCTGAGCTTCAGGAGCCAAGCGTATGATCTTTGAATGGATGTCAGACCCTTCAGCCTGGGTCGGTTTACTCACGTTGATTGTTCTTGAGATTGTACTCGGGATCGACAATCTGGTTTTCATTGCTATTTTGGCGGAGAAACTGCCACCAGAACAACGTAATACGGCGCGGATTGTCGGCTTGATGCTGGCCCTGCTGATGCGTTTGATCTTACTGGCCTCGATTGCCTGGGTAGTGACCCTCACTGATCCACTATTCCACATCTTTGATCATGCTTTCTCGGGCCGCGATCTGATTCTATTGTTTGGTGGGGTGTTCCTGCTGTTTAAAGGCACCATGGAACTGCATGAGCGTCTGGAAGCCAAACCCGTCATCAAAGAAGAAAATCCGGTCCATGCGGTATTCTGGATGGTGATTGTGCAGATCGTGGTGCTGGATGCCGTTTTCTCATTGGACAGCGTGATTACTGCGGTTGGCATGGTCAAAGACCTGTCAGTTATGATGATTGCCGTGATTATTGCCATCGGGATTATGCTCTGGGCATCCAAAGCTCTGATGGATTTCGTCAACAGACATCCGACCGTGGTGATTCTGTGTCTGGGCTTCCTGATGATGATCGGCTTCTCGCTGGTGGTCGAAGGCTTCGGTTTCCATATTCCGAAAGGTTACCTGTATGCTGCAATTGGCTTCTCGGTGATTGTCGAATTTATTAACCAGACCATGAAACGCAATCAGGAAAAAATGGTGACCACCACCGACATGCGCTACCGTACTGCTTCAGCAGTGATGCGCATGCTCGGCGGCAAACCTGCTCAGGACAATGATTCTTCTGAGCCGGAAGATGTTCTGGCGACACGTGCCTTTGCCGATGAAGTCTTTAATGATGACAATGGCATCTATCATAGTGTCATGGTGCAGGGGGTACTGGGTCTGTCTGAACGTCCGGTCAAGTCGGTAATGACGCCACGTCCTGAACTGGAATGGATTGATCTGGACAATGACGCTGACAGTATCAAAGAACAGTTATTGCAGATGAGCCACTCGCGTCTGATTATCGCCCGGGGTGAACTGGATAATATTGCCGGTGTGGTACTGACCCATAAAGTCCTCAACGAATACATTGAAACCGGGGTGCTGGATTTTGAAAAGCACTTACGTGAACCGGTGATTGTGCATGAAAATGCCCAGGTCTTGATGGTGATGGAACAGTTGCGTCAGGCTCCATTGCAGATGGTAATTGTCCTGAATGAATATGGTTCAATTGAAGGGATTGCCACCCCAATTGATATTCTTGAAGCAATTGCCGGTGAATTCCCGGATGAAGATGAGTTGCAAGCCGCCGCGGAAAGCCTGGAAGATGGCAGCCTGATTCTGGATGGTTCCACCGATATTCGTCATGTTTCCTTGCTGCTGGATCGTGATCTGGTCAATGAAACCGAAGAATATTCGACTTTATCTGGTTATGTATTGTTCCATATGGCACGTTTACCACATAGCGGTGAAAAGTTTGAAGCAGATGGGCATATCTTTGAGGTCGTGACGATGGACGGTCATAAGATCGATAAAGTGCATATCATTCCGCAGCTTCCTGCACAGGACTAGATTCTAGCCAATGTTTGGCCTGTAAAGTTTGCTAAAATAGCCCGCATTGTCGGGCTATTTTTATGGAACTGAAATGTCAGAAGCATGTCCATGTGGACAAGGCGAATATCACAGTTGTTGTCAGCCACTGCATGTAGGGCAAAAGGTCGCAGAGACTGCACAGCAACTCATGCGTTCCCGTTACAGTGCCTTCGCCAAGCATGAAATCGATTACATCAAAACCACGACTGCGCTGGGTCAGCAACAAGCGCTGGACCTGCAGGCAATTAGTGAATGGAGTAAAGCCAATCAATGGTTAAAGCTTGAAATTGTTCAAGCCAATGAAAAACTAGATAAAAATCATGCCTTGGTCGAGTTTAAGGCACATTATCATGATGGCAAGCAGGCACAGGTGCATCATGAAGCTTCGCATTTTGTGAAGTTTGAAGGTCGCTGGTATTTTCTGGATCCGACTACAGACCATAACATCACCATGAAACAGGCCTGCATTTGTGGTTCGGGGAAAAAATTTAAGCAATGTTGTGCCGGATTCTTATAACTTTCACACAGATTTAGCTTAGAATAGCCGCCATCTCATAGCCTCAGGTGGAAGCAGGGCGATGTTACTGACCGTCATCTATATTATTGCAATTACCGCTGAAGCCATGACCGGGGCACTGTCCGCTGGCCGGCGCAGCATGGACTGGTTTGGCGTGATGATTATTGCCTGTGTCACGGCACTGGGCGGTGGTTCGGTCCGTGATGTTCTGCTCGGACATTATCCCTTGACTTGGGTCAAACATCCCGAATATCTGGTGCTGACCTGTTGCGCCGCCTTCGTCACCATCCTGATTGCCAAATGGATGCGACAGTTACGTAATGTCTTCCTGGTACTGGATGCCTTGGGGCTCATTGGCTTTACCATTATTGGCTGTCAGATTGCCCTGGAAATGGGACATGGTTTTGTGGTCAGCGCCGTTGCGGGTGTCTTGACCGGTGTGTCTGGCGGGATTTTGCGTGATATTTTATGTAATGACGTACCGCTGGTGTTCCGCCGTGAACTGTATGCCAGTATTGCCTTTGTTTCAGTGATCTTTTACTGGCTCTGTAGTCACTACGGCTTGTCGCAGGATCTGACCATTCTGTCTACCCTGATCTTTGGTTTTAGCTTACGTCTGATCGCCATCTATTTTGGTCTGGAAATGCCAAAATTCATTTATAAAGATGATGATGAGCACTCGGCATCTTCCAAAGACGAATCTTAATTTTTAAATGTATGAAGTGCGGCAATAAAAATAGCCGCATTCAACTCAATTCGTAGTATAAAAAATATAAAGCAGCCCACCTGTTGAGAAAGCAGCATCTCCCGTTCCACCTGATCAGAGATTTTTGTTATGGATTTAGTTTCTCGCATACAACGCTTACCGATTGGTAGGTTTCACTACACCTTGCTGGTGGTGATTGGACTGGGCTGGATGTTTGATGCGATGGATACCGGATTGATTTCCTTTATCCTGGCAAAAATGGCTGAAGACTGGCAGATGACTGCCGATCAAAAAAGCTGGGTGGTGTCGATCGGTTTTGTCGGCATGGCGATCGGGGCGATTTGTTCAGGTGGCCTGGCAGACCGTTTTGGCCGTAAAACAGTCTTTGCTGCGACCCTGGTCATTTATAGCTTGGCTACGGCGGCCTGCGCTTTTGCACCAAATTTGACCTGGCTATTAGTGTTTCGTTTTATCGTTGGTTTAGGCTTGGGTGGTCAGTTACCCGTGGCCGTAACGCTGGTCAGTGAATATATTCCTGCGCGTGTACGTGGCCGTTTTATTGTCTTGCTGGAAAGTTTCTGGGGATTGGGCTGGCTGGTCGCGGCGCTGGTATCGCGCTTTGTTATTCCAGATTTTGGTTGGCAAACCGCTTTTATGATTGGTGGCCTGCCTGCGCTGTATGCCATCGTGATCTGGAAAATGGTGCCGGAATCTATTCCATTCCTGATTAACCGTGGCCGTATAGAAGAAGCCTCGGCACTGGTGAAAAAGATTGAAGCGAAATGTGGCGTTCAAGTTTATGAAATCTTTGAAGTGAAACCAGTTGCAGAGAAGCAGCATATTTCATTTTCCCAGCTATGGTCGGGTATCTTTGCGCGCCGTACGCTCATGCTCTGGCTGATCTGGTTCGGTATTATTTTCTCCTATTATGGCATTTTTACCTGGTTGCCAAGCTTACTGGTCAAAGAAGGCTATAGCATCGTACAGTCATTTGAATATGTGCTGATTATGATTCTGGCGCAGCTGCCCGGTTATCTTGTGGCGGCATGGCTGGTCGAAAAACTCGGTCGTAAGCCGACTTTGGCCGGCTTTATTGGCATGTGCGCGATTTCTGCCTATTTCTTTGGCCAGTCGGGTAGTGTTACTGAAATCGTGATTTGGGGCTGTCTGATGTCCTTCTTTAATCTCGGTGCCTGGGGCGTACTCTATACTTATACCCCGGAACAATATCCGACCAATATCCGTGCCTTTGGTTCAGGCTGGGCTGGCGCAGTAGGCCGGATTGGCGGTATCGCGGCACCTTTTGCCGTAACCCATCTGATGGGCATGCCCAATGGTTTCAGCTATGTCTTTACCATGTTTACGGCAGTTCTGGTGGCTGTCGCGATTGTGATTCTGGTCCTGGGTGAAGAAACCAAGGGCAAGACCTTGGAATCGATGGGCTTATAAACAGAATGATTTTTTAGTTGCTTAGGGCCTATAAAGTGGATATTTTTAGGCCATAAGACACAAATTGTCGCGCTGAACGATTTGATGCCCTTGTGTCATCTACAGCCACGACTTAGCATAAGAAACATTGATACAAAAACGAATTATTTAGGACTATAGGTTGTTATGACAAGCCTTGCGCATCATGCGACAGAAAACCGCTCCGTAGCAGAATTTACCGAACAAGCTTATCTGAATTACGCCATGTACGTGATTATGGATCGGGCACTCCCTCATATTAGCGATGGCCTGAAACCGGTACAGCGCCGGATTGTCTATGCCATGAGTGAACTGGGCCTGAAATGGACCAGCAAACCGAAGAAATCGGCACGTACGGTCGGTGACGTACTGGGTAAATACCATCCGCATGGTGACTCGGCCTGTTATGAAGCCATGGTGCTGATGGCACAGCCCTTTAGTTATCGTTACCCGTTTATTGAAGGGCAGGGCAACTGGGGTTCACCAGATGATCCAAAGTCTTTCGCAGCGATGCGTTATACCGAAGCCAAGCTTTCCCAGTACAGTGAACTATTACTGTCTGAACTGGGACAGGGCACCTGTGAATGGCAGGACAACTTTGACGGTTCGATGAAAGAACCGGTGAACTTGCCGGCACGTGTACCGAACATCTTGCTGAATGGCACCACTGGTATTGCTGTCGGTATGGCCACAGACATTCCACCGCATAACCTGCGTGAAGTGGTCAAAGGGACGATTGCGCTAATTCGTAATCCGAGCCTGACCGATGAAAAAATCGCAGAATATATTCCTGCGCCAGATTTGCCGACCAAAGCCGAAATTATCACCCCACCTGCTGAACTATTAAAAATTCAAACCACAGGTCGTGGCAGTTATCGCATGCGTGCGGTTTATAGCGTCGATAAAAACGAAATTATCATCACGGAACTGCCTTATCAGGTGTCCGGTTCCAAAATCATCACCCAGATTGCCGATCAGATGCAGGCCAAAAAACTGCCATTGGTCAGCGATGTACGGGATGAATCGGATCATGCCAATCCAACCCGTTTAGTGATTGTCCTGCGTTCGAATCGTATTGATGCCGAATCGGTGATGAGTCACTTGTTTGCCACCACCGATCTGGAATCCAGTTATCGTGTCAATATGAACATGATTGGTGCCGATGGCCGTCCACAGGTGAAATCGATTCGTCGTATTTTACTGGAATGGATTGAAATCCGTAAAACCACGGTAACACGCCGTCTGCAATATCATCTGAACAAGATCGAAAAACGCCTACATATTCTCGGCGGTCTGATCATTGCCTATCTGAATATTGATGAAGTGATTCAGATTATCCGTGAGGAAGATCAGCCAAAGCCGGTACTGATGCAGCGTTTTAATATTGACGAAATTCAGGCTGAAGCGATTCTGGAACTGAAATTGCGTCATTTAGCCAAGCTTGAAGAAATGGAAATGCGCCGTGAGCAGGAAGAACTGGAAGCGAAAGCGGCAGTGATTCGTGAACAACTGGCCAATCCGGAATCTTTAAAAAGCTTGATCATTTCTGAGCTGAAAGACGATGCCAAGAAATTCGGCGATGATCGCCGTTCGCCAATCGTACAGCGTGCCGAAGCTGCTGCAATTAATGAAACTGAAATGTTGCCGGCCGATCCGGTAACGGTGGTGTTATCAGAAGCTGGCTGGATTCGCTGTGCCAAAGGTCATGAAGTCGATGCAGAAAATCTGAATTTCCGTGCTGGTGATCAATACTTGAGTCATGCACAGGGCAAATCCAATCAACGCGTTTATGTATTAGATGACACTGGGCGTAGCTATGCCTTGGCCATCAACACGCTGCCATCTGCGCGTGGTCTCGGCGAACCACTCAGTTCAAAACTGTCTCCAGGCAGCGGGGTAGGTTTTAAACAGGTTCTGGTGGCAGAGGATGAAACTGAAATTCTAGCAGCAAGCAACAAAGGCTATGGCTTTAAAACCCAGGCCAAGCAGCTGGATACCAGTGCCAAAGCCGGGAAAGCTTTCCTGAATTTATCTGAAGGGGCAGAGGTCATGAACCTGCAGCCACTCGAAGATGCCACACATGTTGCACTGCTCAGTTCAGCAGGACGCCTGTTGATTGTCGATTTAGCAGAATTACCTGTACTGAACAAAGGTAAAGGAAATAAATTGATACAACTTGAAGGTGATGAACAAATTTTGTCCATGACAATATTGAAGCTTGATGAAATAATTCAAGTGCTTGCAGGACAACAGCAGTTAAAATTAAAAGGGGATGATTTGCGCAAATATATCGGTAAGCGCGGTGCAAAAGGACAGCTTTTACCACGCGGATATCAAAAAGCAAATAAACTGTTGATTCAAAGATAAGACTAGCATCCATCCTGCGAAATACGTTATATATGAACAACGATTCAACAAGATGGATGCAATATCGCACATATACAAGTCTAAAAATGGCGTGTGATATTGAAAAAAACAGTTGAAATACTAAGGATTATGATTGGAGAGATGGCCATTATGGAAAAAATTTGGTTTGCTGAATACCAAAAAACAGGGATTCCAGAAACAGTAGAATTACCAGCAGAAAATACTTCTCTAGTAGATATTTTTGAGCGTAATTTCCAAAAATTCGGCTCGCGTGATGCCTTTATCTTTATGGATAAGGCAATGACTTTCAATGAATTGGAAGAGGCGAGCCGCAAGTTTGCAACTTATCTACAAAGCTTGGGGTTGGCAAAAGGTTCACGTGTGGCAGTGATGATGCCAAACGTTCTTCAGTATCCAGTCGTGGCACTTGGGGTGTTCCGCGCAGGTTTGGTATTGGTCAACGTGAATCCACTCTACACATCGCGTGAACTTGAGCATCAATTGAATGACTCAGGCGCTGAAGTACTGGTAATTATTGAGAACTTTGCTTCTGTTTATCAAGCGATTATTGGTAAAACACCAGTGAAACATGTCGTGGTCGCTTCTGTCGGTGACATGCTGGGTGCCTTGAAAGGCACACTGGTGAACTTTGTATTGCGTTCTGTACGCAAGCAAATTCCAGCTTGGGATATTCCAGGCCATGTGAGATTTAATGCGGCGTTATCTAAAGTTAATCCAAGTAACTATAAACGCCCTGAATTGACCCTGAGCGATACAGCAGTTCTTCAGTACACAGGGGGTACGACGGGTGTATCTAAAGGCGCTGAACTGACACATCGTAATTTGGTTGCGAACATGCTGCAGTGTGACGGTATTTTCCAGAGTAAATTTGGTGCGCAAGATGGTCAGCCAGATGACCGTATTTTCTGTGCCTTGCCGCTTTATCATATCTTTGCATTCATGGTATGCGCACTTTACGGTATGTACAAAGGTCAGGCGAACGTTCTGATTCCAAACCCGCGTGATTTACCTGCGGTGATGAAAGAACTACGTAAATATCAACCGACTTTCTTCCCGGCAGTGAATACACTGTTCAATGCGCTGGTAAACAATGAAGAGTTTAAGCAACTTGATCATAGTAAACTGAAAATGGCGATGGGCGGCGGTATGGCAGTACTTCCTTCTACTGCAGCAGCATGGAAGAAAGTTACCGGAACCAATATCGTTGAAGGCTATGGTTTGTCTGAAACTTCTCCGGTGGCAACAGCAAACCCACCTGCGTCTGAAGAATTCAGTGGCACTATTGGTATTCCATTACCATTGACTGAAGTGGCTATTCTGGATGATGAAGGCAATGAAGTTCCACTGGGTGAGCAAGGTGAAATTTCAATCCGTGGTCCTCAGGTCATGAAAGGCTATTGGAACCGTCCGGATGAAACTGAAAAAGTCATGGTGAATGGCTTCTTCCGTACCGGTGATATCGGTGTCATGGATTCACGTGGTTATGTGAAAATTGTAGACCGTAAGAAAGACATGATTTTAGTGTCTGGTTTTAACGTCTATCCATCTGAAATTGAAGAAGTTGTAGCAACTCATCCAAAAGTACTGGAAGTGGCTGCGATTGGTGTGCCAGATGAAAAATCGGGTGAAGTGCCAAAACTGTTTGTCGTGAAAAAAGATCCGTCTTTAACCACAGAAGAAGTTTTAGCATTCGCTAAAGAAAACCTGACCGGTTATAAACGTCCACGTTATGTCGAGTTTATGGATGAATTGCCAAAATCAAACGTAGGTAAAATCCTGCGTAAAGATTTACGTAAAACAGCCTAATACCTATAAGAAAAAAAAAGCGCCGTCAGGCGCTTTTTTTGATTTGGACTTTTTATTTTTTCATTAACCAGCGATCAAAATAAGGACGACCTACACCAACTACTCCCAAGAAGATAAACATGGTGCCAAACTGGCGAGTAAATCCGGTTTGATTAAAGCTGCCATAACTTAGAATGTTATCGACCAAGCAATACACCAGAATCGCGACCAGCCAGTGCCAGAGAGGCATACGCTTGATACCGACGAAATAAAAGGCAATCCATAAAATGGCAAAGGTGAAGATTGGTGACCAGATATTCATATTGGCACAAATGACAGCCATCAGAAATGCCACAATCGGTAGGACAATTTTTAATACGCGATCCACTTGACGTTGATGCTGGCGTTGTTTCTCGAGGACATCGAACATTTCATTTTGATCAGGCGCGACCATAGTGAATCCTTAACAAGTAATAAAAAGCACTCTATTTAACAAAATTTATTCACGAAATGCCATGCTATGATAGAGATAAAATTTTCATGAGAAAAAACAGATGCACAGCATTAGTGGGATTATTTATCTCATTTTGGCCGCTTGTCTTTTGCCTTATGTGTTTACATTGATTGCAAAAAAATCAGCAGGCTTCAGCAGCAAAGACAATCAGAACCCACGGGCATTTTTAGAAAAGTCTTCAGGCTTGGCCAGTCGCGCGAATGCTGCCCAGCAGAATAGCTTTGAAAGTTTGCCACTCTTTATTGCTGCTATTCTAATGGCGGAATATATGGTGGTGCCGCAAAGTGTAGTGATGACTTTTGGTGTAGCTTATCTGGTTTTTCGTGTGTTGTACGGAATCTGCTATTTGGCCAACTGGGCGACTTTACGCTCTATCGTATGGTTGCTCTCGATGTTATGTCCGGTAGCTTTATTGCTGCTGATCATCAAGTTGGTTTAAGTCATCAGGTCTGCGGACATATTTACAGTTCGATATTTTAAAATCCAAAAAAATCTTTAAAAACCGTTATAATTGTCGCGGTTTTTTAAAAGATATAACTTGTTAAAGAGTGATGCTATGAGCTACAGCAATATCCCAGCGGGTAAAGATGCGCCAAACGATATCTATGTGATCATCGAAATTCCTGCAAATGCAGCACCAATCAAATACGAAATCGATAAAGATTCTGATGCGTTATTTGTAGACCGTTTCATGGGTACAGCAATGTTCTACCCAGCAAACTACGGTTATGTACCAAACACACTATCGCTTGATGGTGACCCATTAGACGTACTGGTTGTAACACCTCATCCAGTAGAGCCAGGTTCAGTCATTCGTTGTCGTCCTGTCGGTAAATTGAACATGGAAGATGACGGTGGTGTTGATGCGAAACTGGTTGCAGTTCCACATGACAAACTGACCCCAATCTACAAAGATGTTCAGGAATATACTGATCTTCCTCCATTGTTGATCAGCCAGATCGAACATTTCTTTCAGCACTACAAAGATTTAGAGCCAGGAAAATGGGTTAAGTTAAGTGGTTGGGAAGGTGCTGATGTTGCGAAACAAGAAGTACTGGACTCAATTGCTGCTTATGCAGAAGCAAATAAATAATTGCTTTTTGTTGTCCAGGTTTTAACTTTTTAAAGCCTGGAATAAAAAAAACCTGCACAATGTGCAGGTTTTTTTATGGCTTGAAATTCGTGTGAATTAGAATAATTTCACAGGAATGTCTAACCAGATACGCCATTCATTAGTGTCACCAATGTAGTTTCCGTATTGGTATTCATCACTCGCACGGTAGTATGAGTGACGTACACGTAAGCTGGTATCTTTAGCAAAACCAGATTGAACTGTATATTTTACCTGATTAAAGAATTCACGTTCTTGAGCATCACCAGTGATTAATTGAGAGCGATCATTTTGATTAGCAACATCAATATCCCAACCATATACAAATGCAGAAGTCCAAGATAGGCCAGGAACATTCATTGCACTGAAATCGTAAGTGTATTGAAGCTGTGCTGATTTTTCATCATTACCAATGAAGTCAGACAGGTATGAGTTCGGCATATAAATGGTTTGATGACCATCACCTACACCTTGACCTAAACCATAGTCATAACCTGTATTACCTGTATTTTGTTGGTAAGCTAGCATGACATTGTGTGGGCCTTTATTATAGGTCGTAGAAATTGCCCAAATATTGTTGCTTAACTTATTTAGATCATTTGTGGTATGCGAATAAGTGTATGCACCACCATCTGACTTTTTATCCCAATCAGTATGATAGCCACTAAAGTCATGAGTTAAAGTACTACCATTCGCCAATGCATAATTATAGTTTGCATTAACATAATGACGCTCTAGGCGGTCTTTAATGTCTGTACCATAGTAAGAAGCATTAACTGCATCATTAAATTTGTATTTTGCACCCCAAACTACTGCGCGCTCCAATTCATTACCATCAGATTTGATCTGGCTTGAACGCTGGTTTTCAGTAAATTTACCAGCAACGAGGCTTAAGTTTTCGATTTCATTACTTTCAACCAATACACCTGTAAAGTATTCAGGTACTAAACGCGCAGTATTGCTTGCAAGTACAGGTAAGTCTAAAACCTGAGTACCATAAGTAGCAGTCGTGTTTGAAACACGTGCTTTTACATATGCGCCGCCACGTGCCCAATGATCATAAGCTGAACCATCCGGATGTTGAGGAATCATGTCATTACCGGCATGCGCATTTTCACCCAATTTGAAAGATGCATCACCGATAATACCGGCACCAAAGCCGACTACACCTTTGGTAAAACCAGAGTCTAATTTAACGATCGCAGTCTGAGCAGCTGAACTTGTATCATTAACAACTTCACGTGCACCGGTTTGATTGTTGTTATAGTTTGTTTTATCGCGGTGCAAATAGCCGGTACGGAAAAGTACAGAACCTTCTGCGTCTTCTACAAAACCTTTCGATTCGCTTTGCTCGCTAGCGAAAGCGGTAGAAACCAAAGCAGCCTGAATCAAAACTGCTAATGTTAATTTTTTTGAATTTTGCATTGGGAAGAGAGCCTTATACAAATTGATCGGAATTTTTTAGGAATTGTATAAGAATTGCTGAAAAAATGTCATTTTTTATTGGATATATTCCACTAAAGTTTAGATTTTTTTAACTCAAATTAAACAATAGCAAGGATTTGATATGATTAATTTCTGACCTATCGGTAAAAAGTGAGTAAAAACATAATCCTATTGGAAGATATAAATGATATTTCTGAAGTAGTGAAATAAACATGATCAGCTTGTTTATTTTAGAATGTGCAAAAATTTGATCAAAAATTACGCACTATTTTTTAGCACAAATTTTAGTCATTCTAAAAATAGAATCAAAATGGGGCAAATTGTAAATGATTATGTATAATTATTAAAAAAGTGAAGAAATACCCTTAAATACATTTATTTAAGAGAAAGCCTAGATAATTTAGTTTTTCATAATTTAAATTTTAATTTAAAAACAATGATTTAAATTTTATTTGTCTTTTTAGATTTATTATTTTGGTTCCTTTTATCCAGATTGGCATAGCTCTTGCAAATTTTGAGCTTGAGTTTAATCAATGATCATAAAAACGTCTCAGACGATCTGGGGGAGCCACACAATGAAATTAACATTAAAAGTATTATCTCTTGCTTTATTGGGCGCTGTATCTTCTTTTACTTTTGCCGAAGAACCTGTTGCTGAACATACGGTATCTGGAAATATCAGCGTACTTTCGAGCTATAACTTGCGTGGTATTACTAACATTCCTGAAAATAGCGGCGCTACCTTACAAGGTGGACTTGATTATAACCATGCGTCTGGCTTCTATGCAGGTTGGTGGGGATCTACGCTAGATTACCCTTTGTCTGAAGAAGGACGTGATGCTTTCGAAAATAACTTCTATGCTGGCTATAGCCATGCAGTCAATGATGACTTAGGTTTAACGATCGGTACGACCTACTATTATTATTATGAATCTGATGTCAATTCTGATGGATTTGAGCTGTTACTGGGTATGAGCTATAAAGATTTGGGCGTTACAGCACAAACTCTTCTTGAAGATACTACTTGGGGCAATGCAGGTGATACCTATTTAAAAGCTACTTATAGCTATGCTTTACCACAAGATTTCAGCTTGGATACAGCTTTAGGCTTATACGCTTATGAAAAATCAGGTGACTTTATTGAAGGAACTACAGAAAGTTTTGGTTTCCGTCATTTTGACATCGGTTTAAGCAAGCCACTTGGTGACACAGGTGTAACTGCAAGCATGAATTATATCTTGGGTGGTTATGATCGTTTTGATGAAAAACAAAAGAATAAAGTCGTATTTGGACTCGGTTATAGCTTCTAATCCTCTTTAGATAAAAAGGCGACCTTAGGTCGCCTTTTTTTAATGATCTAAATCTGCTGCTGCCCGCGATAAGACAGGGCCTCCGAAAGATGCTGACTTTGAATATCTGGACTTTGATTTAAATCGGCAATGGTGCGTGCAACACGCAAGACCCGATGATAGCCGCGCGCTGATAAATTCAGTTTTTGCTGAGCCATTTCAAGCATATTCTGAGCAGACTGATCTAATGCGGCATATTGCTCTAACTGCTTTGGACTCAAACTCATATTCAAGGTATTTTGCCGTTGCATCTGAATTTCATAGGCTGCAATGACGCGTTGTCTAACCGTTTCTGAGTTTTCTGTAGGTCGATTGTCCTGTAATTCATGCGCTTGTAATGGCGGTACATCAATATGCAAATCAATCCGATCCAGCAACGGGCCTGAAATCCGGTTCTGATAGCGTTTAATACTTTCGGGTGAACATTGGCAGCGGATATCTTGATTGAATGCATACCCACATGGACATGGATTCATGGCAGCCACCAACTGGAAATTAGCCGGAAAGGTAATTTGGCGTGATGCCCGGGAAATGACGATTTCCTTGGCTTCCAAAGGCTGACGTAGAACCTCCAGCACTTTGCGGTCGAATTCAGGCAGTTCGTCCAGAAATAAAACCCCTAAATGTGCCAGGGTAATTTCTCCTGGCTTGGGGTGTGAGCCGCCACCGACCAATGCCACCGCAGAAGCAGTATGGTGTGGTGCTCGAAACGGCCGTTGTCCAAAAGGGTGATTGGCATTCGCCACCGAATAAATACTGGCCACTTCCAGATTTTCCTGCGTCTTTAAGGGCGGCAAAATACTGGCCAATCGAGAAGCCAGCAAGGTCTTGCCTGTTCCGGGTGGGCCTCGAAACAGCAGGGAATGACCACCTGCCGCAGCAATTTCCAAGCCACGCCGTGGTCGTAATTGTCCTTTTACATCCGCCAGATCAAACTTATAAAAATGGTCTGTATTGAGTGGACTGGCTTCTATTTGCGGTAAGCGCTGCGCTTGGGAAAGATGTTCACACACTTCTTTTAAATGATTGGCTGCAAAGACTTTAAAGTCTGGGAGCTGACAGGCTTCCTGTGCATTGGGGCCAGGCAAAATCAGTTGATGCTGTTCACTTTGACAGGCAATGGCAATACTTAAGGTGCCGCTGACAGGACGTAATTGACCATCGAGGGCCAACTCGCCAATAAACTCCAGATGCTCAGTACAATCTTCAGGCAGCTGGCCTGAAGCCACTAAAATGCCTAATGCAATCGGTAAATCCAGACGTGATCCATCTTTCGGTAGATCTGCTGGCGCCAGATTAATGGTCAGACGTTTGGTCGGAAATTGAAAGCCGCTATTCAAAATGGCAGAGCGTACCCGGTCTTTACTTTCACGTACCGCTGCTTCGGGAAGCCCCACTATAGTGAGTGAAGGCATACCCGAACTGACATGAACTTCGACTTCAATTAAAGGCGCATGCAGGCCCAGCAAGCCTCGCGTATAAATTTTAGCAAAAGACATTATTATTGTTCCAATATGGTGCGTTATTTTTATCGTTCTGGTGTCTTTTGTGCACTGTAGTTGTGCTTATTTTTTGTTCGAAATTTTCTCTTCTAATGCTTCCACCTGTTTGAGCAAATCATTCAGGCGATGATTGGCATTATTTAGGGCAGTACGCTGACGTTCTATTTCTTCTTTAGACACCAAATCCATTTTCGCCACAGCTTCATTTAACAGGGCACGGATATTATGTTCCAAATCTTTCTTGGGTTGTTCGACTTGCTGCAAAATTGCTTGTAATAAAGTTTCAATCATCGTCTGATCCATCGCCGTAGAAAGGAGCGCACAGTTTAGCATTGCTAAAATGCAGACTATAGTATTTCAGACAAAATATAGACTTATTCGATTAAAGATATTGTAAAAATCCACATAAAAAATGTCTATTTTTTGAAGATTCAAAGCCTTTATCCGTATAAAATAAGGTATAAATAAACCACATGCCAGGCTTTCTAATTTCCCCCGACCTTAGGAATCTTGGCATGAAATTTGAACGTAAAACCTTACTGGTGAAATAAGCCGAAGGAAAACAAACATGAAGCTCGTAACTGCAATTGTAAAACCTTTTAAATTAGATGATGTTCGCGAAGCATTGTCTGAAATTGGTGTTCAAGGCATCACTGTAACTGAAGTGAAAGGCTTTGGTCGTCAAAAAGGCCACACTGAACTCTATCGTGGTGCTGAATACGTTGTAGATTTCTTGCCGAAAGTCAAAATTGAAATCGCGATTAGCGATGAAATGGTAGACGCGGTGATTGAATCTATTACTCGTGTGGCGAGCACTGGAAAAATCGGTGACGGAAAAATTTTCGTGACTAACTTGGAACAAGTCATCCGTATTCGTACAGGTGAAACAGGTGCAGACGCTGTCTAACTTGGCACGAAGTTTGCTGAGTACCTAATAACTCACAAAAACTTGGTTGGGGGATACGAATGAAAAAAATGCTACTCGCGTTCGGCATGGCCGGCGCTCTTTTTGGTGGTTCTGTTGCATGGGCTGAAGAAGCTGCAACAGCAACAACACCGACAGAAGAAATTGTGCTTGTTGAAGAAGCAGACGATACAACAAATACAACAACAGACACTACAGCAGCAATTGCTGAAGCAGCGCCAGTTGAAGCTGCAGCACCTGCAGAAGAAGAACCAACGCTAGATACCGGCGATACCGCCTGGGTTTTAACCTCTACCGCTCTAGTTTTACTCATGACCATTCCTGGCTTGGCGCTATTTTATGGCGGTATGGTCCGCAAGAAAAACGTTCTAGCGACGATGGCACATAGCTTTATTGCTGCAGCGGTGGTCAGTATTGCCTGGGTGATTATTGGTTATACCCTAGCTTTCGGTGAAGGCAATGCCTTTATAGGCGGCCTGGACAAGTTCATGCTGGCCGGTATTACCACAGAGGCGCTTTCAGGCACGATTCCTGAAATCCTGTTTGTGATTTTCCAAATGACTTTTGCCATCATTACGGTTGCCATCATCAGCGGTTCGATTGCAGAACGTATGAAATTTGGTGCTTTCGTTGCTTTTATCGCACTTTGGGTGGTGATTGTTTATGCACCAATTACCCACTGGGTATGGGGTGGTGGCTGGTTAGGTAACGACGGCGCGCTTGATTTTGCCGGTGGTACGGTTGTACATATCAACTCGGGTGTTGCCGGTCTGGTAGCGGCATATATGCTGGGCAAACGTATGGGTTTGGGTCGTGAATCTATGGCACCGCATAACCTGACGCTTACAGTAGTTGGTGCATCTTTGCTCTGGGTAGGCTGGTTCGGTTTCAACGGTGGTTCTGCATTAGGTGCCAACGGTTCTGCAGGCTATGCCTTGATCGTGACTCAAGTCGCAGCAGCGGCAGCAGCCATCTCCTGGTTAATCACTGAAAAACTGGCACGTGGTAAAGCTTCTGTACTGGGCGGCGTATCGGGTGCAGTTGCTGGTCTGGTGGTCATTACTCCAGCTGCAGGTTTTGTGACTGTAGGCGGCGCATTGGCGATGGGTCTGATCGGTGGTGTGGTGTGCTTCTGGGGGATTACTGCACTGAAACGCGCATTGAAAGCCGATGATTCTTTAGATGCTTTTGGCCTGCATGGTGTAGGTGGTATTGTTGGCGCGATTTTAACGGCCTTCTTTGCCAGCGAATTCATCATGGGTGACAATGCTCCTGCCAATGTCATGCATCAGCTTTGGGTGCAAGTGGAAGGTGTACTGGCAACCATTGCTTACTCTGCGATCATGACCTTCATTATCCTGAAAGTCATTGACTTGATCATTGGAATCCGTGTGGCATCTGATGATGAGCGTATGGGTCTGGATTTAAGCCAACATGGCGAACGTGTCGAATAATAATAAATCCACCATAATCAATATATAGTGTAAAACAGCCCGAATGGGCTGTTTTTTTTCTATATGTTGCGTAAAACTCTACAAAGTTTGTAATTTTTGCTACACTCGGAATCCATCTGGATTTGTTCAATTAAACCGCTATGCATTGCCCATTTTGCAATACTGCAGACAGTAAAGTGATTGATTCACGCCTGGCAGCTGAAGGATGTCAGATTCGTCGTCGCCGTGAATGTGTCAGTTGTAATGAACGCTTCACTACCTTTGAAAGCTATGAAGTGGTGATGCCGCGCGTCATCAAGTCGGATGGTAAAAATGAACCTTTCGATGAAGCCAAATTACGCCGTTCCCTGATGCATGCCTTACAAAAACGCCCGGTGACCCAAGAGCAGATTGAAACGGTGCTGAGCGATATTCAGCTACAGATTCGTCGTTTAGGTGAGCGTGACGTGAAATCACGTACCATCGGTGAAATCGTGATGCAGTCTTTATTTGCTCTGGATCATGTTGCTTATGTGCGTTTCGCTTCGGTCTATCAGGATTTTCAGGATGTTGAAGCTTTTCGTCATCAGATTGAACAGATGCAACAACGAGAATTACAAGAATAAGCATGGTTGAACTGAATCAAGATCAAGTCTGGATGCGCCGGGCCATTGAATTGGCTCGTCAAGGGCAATATTCCACCAAACCGAATCCGAATGTCGGCTGCGTCATTGTTAAAGATGGCATCGTGATTGGTGAAGGCTTTCATCCCCAAGCCGGCCAGCCACATGCTGAAGTCTTTGCGCTGCGTCAGGCCGGTGAACAGGCCCGTGGTGCAACCGCTTATGTGACTTTAGAACCTTGTGCGCATTATGGCCGTACGCCGCCTTGTGCCAAGGGTCTGGTTGAAGCAGGTGTGGCTAAAGTTGTCGTGGCCTGTCCAGATCCCAATCCGCTGGTGGCTGGCAAGGGTGTACAGATCCTGAAAGATGCCGAAATCGAAGTCGAGATTGGCATCTGTGAAGATGAAGCGCATCAGCTGAATCAAGGCTTCCTGAAAGCCATGGCGACTGGCATGCCTTATATGCGTTTAAAAATTGCCTCAAGTCTGGATGGCCGTACCGCGATGGCATCGGGTGAATCAAAATGGATTACCGGTTTAGCAGCACGTCAGGATGTACAGCACTGGCGTGCGATTTCAGGCGCAGTGATTACCGGGATTGATACGGTTCTTGCGGATGACTGTGAACTGAATGTGCGTCAACTGGATGGCCTTGAAGATATCAAGACTGTGGTGCAACCGAAACGGATTATTCTGGACCGTCAGGGGCGTTTACCACTCAACGCAAAAATTTTAGTGCAACCTGAAACAGTGATGGTCATGGGGCCATTTCGTCAGGAGCTTGCAGATCTGGGTGTGCTACACTTGCCGGTACAGCCTTTAGCAGAATTATTAAAGCAACTGGTTCAACAGCATCAGATTTATGATGTCTTGGTGGAAGCAGGGGCGACCTTATCTACGGCATTTTTACAACAAAAATTGGTTGATGAACTGATCAGTTACGTTGCACCGACCCTATTGGGTCAGTCTGCGCGTACCATGTTTAATGCAGAATTTAGCCATATGGCCGAACAACTCCGATTTAAGCTGCGCGATGTAACTCGCTTAGGTGATGACGTGCGCTTCAGGCTAATTCCTTTTCAAGAGACACTATGAGTTCAGAGTCTACGGTTTATCATAAACGTCGCCATGCGGCACGTACCACCGATGAATATCTTTTCCATCAACTGGTTCCTTATCTGGGCAATAAGCGCCGTTTACTGCATTTAATTCTGGAAGCTCTGGAGAGTACAGGAACCCTGAAACGTAGCGATGGCCGTGCTCCAATCTTTGCTGACTTTTTTGCAGGTTCAGGCGTGGTCTCGCGTTTGGCCCGTCAGAATGGTTATCGCGTCATTGCCAATGACTGGGAACCGTATAGCCATGCGCTGAATCATGCGGTACTGGCCTGTACTGAAGCACCGGCATTTAAAGAACTCGGTGGCTATCAGAAAGCGATTGATTATCTGAACCGTCTGCCGGAAGTTAAAGGCTGGGTGACGCATAACCTGTGTCCGCGTAATGATGAAATTTATGATCCAGCCCGTGATCGTTTGTTCTTTAAACGTCGTAACGGCATGCGTATTGATGCCATCCGTCAGCAGATTGCAGCCTGGCAGGCACAAGGTGCAATTGATGATGTGGAAATGTCTGCCTTGCTGGCACCCTTGCTGTATTCCGCCAGTTTTGTCAGCAATACTTCTGGTGTTTTCAAAAGCTTTCACCATGGTTGGGGCGGGAAAACCCAAACTGCGCTGGAACGGATTGAATCTTTACTATGGTTAACGCCAAGTCGTTTTTGTGAATCGGATCAGAAAAAAGGAATGGCCGCAGAAATGTGGTGTGTCGATGCCCAGCATCTGGCCAACCAGATGAACGGTTTTGAAGTAGACGTAGCTTATCTGGATCCACCGTATAATCAGCATGCTTATAGCAGTAATTATCATGTGCTGAATGCGCTGACCTTATGGGATCAGGCCGATTTACCGACTCCAGATACCAAGGGCTTTAAGAGCGGGATTGACCGGGCATGGCGCAAAGAGCGTCCGAGCCAGTACAATTCCTCTAAATATGCCAAAGAAGCTTACGAGAGCCTGTTGGCGACCATTAATGCACGTTTCATCCTGACCAGTTATTCAACTGACGGGAATATCAGCGCAACTGATTTGTTACAGGCCAATCTGAAACGTGGCCGGGTGACCTTGCTGACCCAAGATGTGCCGCGTTATCGTGTTAGCAAACAGCGCCAGTCTGAACGTGCACGCGTGCTGGAATTTATTGTGATTACCGATACCCACGCCAAGTCAGGTCCACCGATCCGTCAATTACTCAGCCAGCTGCATCATTATGCAGAATTGGGCGGTGTGGATACGACCGGCGTCAGTACCCAGTTGGCCCTCTGGTAAAAGAATTGAAAAGGAAATAAAAATGTTTACAGGTATTATCGAAAGCCTCGGCAAAGTCGAAAGTCTGCAAAGCGTTGGCGGTGATGTACGTTTGCGTATCCAGACTGATCTGGACATGTCCGATGTACATCTGGGTGATTCTATTGCGACCAATGGTATCTGCCTGACCGTGATCGACTGGGGCGAGAACTGGTATGCGGCTGATGTTTCCCGTGAAAGCTTGAACCGGACCACGCTCGGCACCTGGAAAGCCGGTCAGCCTGTCAATGTTGAAAAAGCCATGTTGCCGACTACGCGTTTTGGCGGTCATATTGTGTCAGGTCATGTGGATGCAGTCGGTGAAATCACGCTGGTTCGTGAAGATGCACGTTCGATTTATTATGAAGTCACTGCACCTGCTGAAATTGCCAAATACCTGGCAGAAAAAGGCTCGGTTACAGTTGATGGTATTAGCCTGACGATTAATCATTTACGTGGCAGTGTGATCAGTCTGAACCTGATTCCGCATACTGCTGAACGGACCAATATTGGTACCTGGAAAGTCGGTAGCAAGGTCAATCTGGAAGTGGATGTATTGGCACGTTATATCGAGCGCTTATTGCTCGGTGATAAAGCCGCCGAAGCCACTGAACAATCAAAAATCAGCATGGATTTCCTGGCTGAAAATGGTTTCTTAAAATAAGAGAAATGTTGATTTACTGAACAGTCTGATTGAAAAATTAGACTGTTTTTTTATTTTTCGGGATAATCAGCAGTTCAACTTGCAAATATTGCCTGGGTGGACGGGTCGAATGCTCGATTTTTTACTGAACTTGGAACAGTCATTGCCGCTATTGCTCGATCAATATGGGGTATGGATTTATGCAATCCTGTTTCTGGTGATTTTTGCAGAAACCGGTTCTGTATTTTTCTTTTTCCTGCCGGGTGACAGTCTATTGCTGGCTGTGGGAGCTTTGTGCGCCAGCAGCGACCTGGTGACCTTGCATTCGATGGGGCTGTTGTTATTCACTGCCTCGGTGCTGGGCTATAGCGTGAATTATTACACCGGAAAAGTTCTCGGCTTAAAATATTTCAACCAACATTCACGTTATTTCAAGCCGGAATATATGGTGAAAACCAACCACTATTTTATGAAACATGGCGGTAAAACTATTTTAATCGCACGTTTTATTCCCTTTGTCCGCTCATTTGGCCCTTTTGCTGCCGGTTCAGCGCATATGAGCTTTGCCACATTCAGCTTTTATAATATTGCGGGTGGCATCCTCTGGATTGGCACTTTATTAAGCATTGGCTATCTGCTCGGAAATGCTGCCTTTATGCTGGCAGATTTTTTGTAAGATGCGACATAGAAGATAAAAAAGCCCGAATTTTCGGGCTTTTTTAATGTGAAAGGATCATTTAAATATTGCGTGGCTGATCAGAAAATTCAGAATTTTTCAGCATATACTCGATTTCTTCTTTGGCTGCCGCACGCATTTTTTCACGCAGTGCATTGACGGTCTGTTCAATCACGGTTTCTGCCTCAAGTTCCAGACGTAAACGCACACTTTCTAATTCGGATAAAATGCTCTGATCCTCAATCTGGATGCGACCTCTGGCAAAATCAAAAGTCGTCTCAGGATTTTTTGCATAACGTGCGACATAGTGCTGCACTTCAGCTTCTAGATGCGTATTTATTTCAGCAAGCATTTGGATCTGTTCGCTCAATTTTCGCTGTTCTTCAAGACGTAGCTGTTCTTGATAGGCCTGTTCCTCGGCACGCTTTTCGGCCAAAGCTTTTTCGAGCGCGAGCTGTTTGCGAATACGGGCTTCTTCAATCAATTCGGCCTTGCGCTGCGCATAGGCTGCTTCAATCTTGCGTTCAGATTCCTGCTGCAAGTGCTGGTCACGACTCTGCCATTCTTCCAAAGACGTTTCTGGCTTTAAAATATCGCAGATCCGAGAGAGGTCATCGATAAAGGTCTGACGCACAGCTTCCGGCACATTTAACCAGCGCTGTTTAAAATCGGGACCTACATTTAATGCCACGTGCCTCTCCTTGTGGATGATATCGGTTAAAGCTTATGGGTGTCCGGTTCAATACCTAATCGACGATATTGCTTGAATTTTTCACGACCCAGCTGTTTAGCTGTTTCATGATTTTCAATGATCTCAATAATGTGACTAAATTTTGCGTAAGGTTCAAGTGCTTCCGGATTAAAATTGAAAATAATCCAGTCGGACTGTTCCGGTAGTGTGGCCGAAATACAGACCATCGCCTGAGGCTGGTCAATACCATGTGGAATAAAGCTGCTGGGGTCAAAGCTCCACAGACGTTCATCTAGCTGCTGTTGCAAATCTGTATCGGCACACAGTAACCAGATCCGCGCCGGCTGACGCAGAATCTTACGGCATAAACGACAAGTGCTGTCCACTTGTCGTTCAGGGCTTTTTTCAAATAAATAAAAGCTGACTTTAGCCATTGCTTTGAACGCGATTCGCCAGGAATTGCATCAATAATGGAACTGGACGGCCGGTCGCCCCTTTATTGGTGCCTGAATTCCACGCCGTACCGGCCACATCGAGATGTGCCCAGCGATATTCACGGGTAAAACGTTGCAGGAAGCAGGCTGCAGTCACAGAACCGGCTTTTGGCCCACCGATATTGCCAATGTCCGCAAATGGTGAATCCAGCTGTTCCTGATAGTCATCCAGTACCGGCATACGCCATACCCGGTCAAATGAATGCTGGCCGGCAGCTTCCAGTTCTGCTGCCAGTTTATCATCTGGCGTGAACAGACCTGTCAGCACTGAACCCAAAGCGACCACACAGGCACCGGTTAAGGTCGCAATATCAATCACCAAAGCAGGATTAAAACGTTTTACATAAGTCAAGGTATCACATAGGACCAAACGACCTTCGGCATCAGTATTCAGGATTTCAACCGTCTGACCACTCATGGTCGTTACGATATCGCCAGGACGGGTGGCTTTACCTGAAGGCATGTTTTCTGCTGCAGCGATGGTTCCCACCACATGCAGAGGTAAGCGGGACTCACACAATGCACGCATCGTACCGAGTACAGAGGCTGCGCCACACATGTCATATTTCATTTCGTCCATGCCTGCGCCCGGTTTAAGTGAAATACCGCCAGTATCAAACGTAATGCCTTTACCCACCAAAACTACCGGCGCTTCGCTACGCTCTGACTGATATTCCATGCTGATAATACGACCTGGACGCTCTGAACCTTTACTTACCGCAAGGAAGGCTCCCATGCCTAAATCTGCCATTTGCTGTTCATCCAGCACTGTGACTTTAAGTAGGTCTGGATATTCAGCCGCCAAAGCCACCGCCTGTTCTGCAAGATATTCAGGGAAACAGATATTGCCCGGATGGTTGCCCAGGTCACGTGCCAGATTTTGTCCGCTTTGCACTGCTTGTACCAGTTGCAACTGTTCGGTAGTTAAGACGCTATGAGTGGCAATCAGGTCGATCTGCTCGAGCACAAATTCATTCTTCTTGGATTTATATTCATCATAACCATAGCTGGCCTGAGTCAGGAAGAGCGCAAACAGATAATGGAATTCTTGTGGAAGTTGTGTCAGATCTACAGAAATCTGTTTGAATTTTTTTTGAGTGACTTGAATAATAGTTTGCGCGATTTTTGCAAGTTTTGCCGGTTGCAGTTCAGCGACCTTGCCTAAACCAATTAGTGCTGCATGGCTGGACTGGCTCACCTGACCAATCAGGCTCAGGCTTTCCGCCAACGCTGCCTTGAATTGAGAGGCTTCAATTAATGTGTCTAAATTATTGATTTGATAGGTTGCGGTTGTATTCTGAAGTTGTTCTGAGTCAACTAAAATCAACAAAGATTGACTTGATCCATTCTCTGGGAATGACGTATTAATTGTAAGTTTCATATTCTGTTTTCACGCCTGTCTAGATGGGTAAATCATTCAGTCATTGAAACATTTATCTGAATAGATTTTCAATGGGCAGGGCGGCCTAGGTTTTATATTTTTGCTATTCGGGTAAACTAGCACTCGTTTTATGGACCTTATTTTGGAAGAATTAATTTGATTATTCGGCGTTATCTGGTCAAGCAAGTTGTCTCGACATCCTTGGTGGTGATTGCCTTATTGACCTTGATCATGATGGGCGGTCGACTGATCAAGTATTTTGGTGTTGCGGCGCAAGGCCGTCTGGATGCAGGCATTTTATTTAGCATTATTGGCTACCGTTTGCCTGAATTCTTGACCCTGATTCTTCCGCTCGGTTTCTTTATTGGACTGATGCTGGTGTTTGGCCGTTTATATGTCGACCATGAAATGGCGGTGATGAATGGCAGTGGCGTCAGTCGGCATCAATTGGCGCGTCTACTGGTGCCGATGACCCTGGTGTTTTTGATTGCTCAGGCCGGATTGATGCTGTGGGCTGCGCCGTGGGGCATTCGCCAGTTTGAAGCCCTGACCACCAGTCAGGCGGTACGTACCGGCTTTGACCTGGTGCGACCGAAAGAATTTATCTCCTCTGGGCCCTATACCATTTATGCCGGTGACCTGTCAGAAGACCGTAAAAATTTAAAAGATATTTTCTTTTATCAGCGTGCGGAAAAAGAAGGCAAACCGGATGTGATGATTCTGGCGCAGGAAGCCACCCGAATTGAAGTACCGAATGATGCTGCCAATGTGGTCGATCTGGTTAATGGACGCCGTTATGAGATCTATCCGGGTACACCGCAATATACTCAAGCTGAATTTGAAAGCTATCGTCTGCGCTTAGAAAGCGATGAAGAAGCGCAATTTGCCAGTACTGAAGTTGAGGCCTTACCGACCTCGCAATTGTGGCAGAACCGTCAGGATCCTGTGGTGGCCAGTGAGTTGGGCTGGCGGGTGTTTGTTCCTTTTGCGATTCTGATTGCCCTGATTCTGGCTGTGGCCTTGTCTGAAGTGAGTCCACGACAGGGTCGATATCTCAAGTTATTTCCTGCCCTCATGATTTTTGCCAGTCTGATTGTGGCCCTGATGGCAGTGAAGACGCGGATCAGTAAAGAAGAAATGGGCATTTGGGCCTATCCATTGATTCTGATTGCCTATGCAATTGCGGGTGCCTTGTTCTCGCGTAAACAGAAATTAGGCCCGAAAATCAAGAAACAGATTCAGCGAGTGAGGTCTTAACAATGTTGGCACGTCGTATAGTTGCAAAACATGTGACCCAAACCACTGCGCTGGCGATGCTGGGTGCAACCGCGGTATTGGCGGGTTTACAGGTATTATTTACTTATCTGGGTGAGCTTGGTTCGCTCAAAGATGGTTATGGTGCCTGGGATGCCTTGAAATATGTGCTTTGGGGCGCACCAAATTATTTATATGAAATCCTGCCGATTTCTGCACTGATTGGTGCAGTTTTAGGTCTTGGTACATTAGCCTCGAATAGTGAGCTGATTGTGATGCGTTCGGTCGGCGTGAGCTTATGGCGTATTGTCGGGTGGGTGATCCGTTCAGCACTGTTGTTGGTGGTGTTGTCATTTGCCCTGAGCGAGTGGGTCATTCCTTATACCAATGAACAGGCCAAAAGCGTAAAAAGTGCCAGTAAAGCCGCTCAGCTCGGTGAAGTTCGTGGTTACTGGACTCGGGAAGGGCAGCGCTTTATTTATATCGATTATGCCAACTCGCAAGGTCAGTTGAAAAATGTGCAGATGCTGGACTTTGACCAGAACTATCGTTTGCGCGGTACCTTGCAGGCAGATCAGGGCCAATTTGTTAAAGATGGTTCTTGGACGCTGGACAACACAGAGCAGTTCGATATTTTACAAAATGGCAATGCCACGCTGGTCAAGCAGCAACAGCAACCTTTAGCGCTGGCATTGCAGCCCAAATATGTGCATATGGTGACCATTGATCCTGAAGATTTATCGCCGAGTCAACTGGTCAGTTTCATGAGCTATATGCATGAATACAGTCAGGTACCAAAAACCTATCAGTTGGCCTTCTGGCAAAAACTTGGCTCCCCATTTGCTCTGATCGCCTTGGTGGTGATCGCCTGTTCATTTATCTTCGGGCCGTTGCGTCAGCAATCCATGGGTTTTCGTCTGGTGATTGCCTTATTTGCCGGACTGGGTTTCTTCTATCTGCAGGATTTCCTCGGCTATGCCAGCTTGATTTACGCACCGTCTCCGGCCTGGTTCGTATTTATTCCGATTCTGATCATGTTTGGCATCGGCGGATACTTGCTGCATCGGGCGCGCTAAGGCACAGGAAAATAGAACAAATCAATCATCATGAGAGGCTTAAACCATATACGGGTCATGGCCTCTTTTTATAAACTTCGCTAAAATAGAGCGATTAATTCGTAGACGAACAGAGTATTTCATTATGACGGATGCAACTGCTGGCAAAATCCCTCACGTTTTGGTGATTATGGATGGTGTGGGTCATCGCGAAGCGGTCGAAGACAATGCGTTTTTAGCAGCTAAACGACCAAATTTAACTGCGATACAGGACAAGCATCCGCATGGTTTGATCTCGGGTTCTGGTGAAGATGTCGGCCTGCCAGATGGCCAGATGGGTAACTCTGAAGTCGGACATATGAACCTCGGCGCAGGTCGTGTGCTGTATCAGGACTTTACCCGAATTACCAAAGATATTCGTACAGGTGACTTCTTTGAACATGAAGTGCTGGTCGATGCGGTGGAGAAAGCCAAAGCTGCAGGTGGTGCAGTACATTTGCTTGGCCTTTTGTCTGAAGGCGGTGTGCACTCACATGAAGATCATATCGTGGCGATGGCAGAGCTAGCATTGAAACGCGGTGCGCAAGTTTATTTACACGCATTTTTAGATGGTCGTGATACACCGCCTAAAAGCGCGCAGCCTTCTTTAGAAAAACTTGATGCCTTATTTGCGCAATATCCGGGTCAAGGTCGTATTGCGACCATGATTGGCCGTTATTTTGCCATGGATCGTGACAACCGTTGGGATCGTGTTGAACAGGCCTATCGCTTGTTGACTGAAGGTGAAGCGGTTCGTACAGCTGCCAGCGCAGTTGAAAGTTTGGAACAGGCTTACGCAGCCGATGAGTCGGATGAGTTTGTTAAAGCGACCCGTATTGGCGATCTGGCGAAAATTCAGGATGGCGACAGCGTCGTATTCATGAACTTCCGTGCCGATCGTGCCCGTGAATTGACTCGCGCATTTGTAGAAAAAGACTTTGCGGGTTTTGAACGTAAAGTCGTGCCGAATTTGGCGAAGTTTGTCATGCTGACGCGTTATCAAGCCACGATTGATGCACCTGTAGCGTATATGCCTGAAGCGTTGAAAAACTCGATTGGTGAATACTTATCTGATTTGGGTAAAACACAGCTGCGCATTGCGGAAACAGAAAAGTATGCGCATGTGACTTTTTTCTTCAGCGGCGGCCGTGAAGATGAATACCCAGGTGAAAAACGTATCCTGATTCCATCGCCAAACGTAGCCACTTATGACCTTAAACCGGAAATGAGTGCTTATGAAGTGACTGATGAGCTGGTGGCTGCGATCAATTCAGGTGAATTTGACCTGCTGGTGGTGAACTTTGCCAATGGTGATATGGTCGGTCATACGGGTGTATTCGATGCTGCGGTGAAAGCTGTTGAAGCGGTTGATACCTGTTTGGGCCGGGTTTATGAAGCGGTAATGGCGCAAAAAGGTCATATGATTGTGACTGCCGATCATGGTAACGTTGAGCAGATGCAGGACTACCACAGTGGTCAGGTACATACCCAGCATACGACTGAATTGGTTCCGTTTATTTATGTCGGCCCAACTCAGGCCACAATCGTGGAAGGTGGGGTGCTGGCAGATGTCGCACCGACTTTATTAAACCTGATGCAAGTTCCGGTGCCGGCTGAAATGCAGGGCCGTAACCTGATTCAGCTTGATGCATAATCTTTAATAAAATTTTGAAAAGGTCAAAGAATGGCAAGAACACGCTGGAAGTCTGTTGTAATACCATGCTTACTGATGTGTTTGAGTCATTCAGCTTGGGGTGCGGGTTCAAATGAGCCGGCATTCGATGATATGGAAATGGATGGGCAGGTCTATTCCGAAATTCCTGTGGCATCCATTCAAGAATTCGTACAAATTTATGGCATCGTAAAAGATAATTATATTCAAGATAAAAATGACGATGCCTTGTTTCAACAGGCCATTCAGGGTCTGGTCAGTGGCTTAGATCGCTATTCCCGTTATTTGTCGCCTGAAGATTATAAGCAACTGCGTGAATATACCGAAGGTGATCTGGCCAGCATTGATTTTGATCTGCAATTTGACCCGCGGTTGAAGCAATGGGTAGTTCAGGGACTGAGTTCCGATGCTGATTCAGCCAAGCAGGGACTTCGAAATGGCGTCACGGTTTATAAAATTGACGATCAGGTCTTAAGTAGCCTGAATCAGGAACAAGTCCGGCAGTTATTGAGTGGAGCAGTTGGCTCTACGCTCATGATCCAGCTTTCCCCGCAAAGTCCGGCCGTTCGTCTGGTCCGCAATACCAAGCTGGATACCGAAATTAAATCGAGCTTGCACAATAACCAGGTGCTGGTTTTACAGGTCAAGGTTTTTCAGCAAGATACTGCCAATGAAATCAAACGTCTGATTGAAAGTTATTCGGATAAACGCTTAAAAGCCGTATTATTTGATCTGCGCAATAACCCGGGAGGCTTATTGTCTGCAGCAGTAGAATCTGCCGATTTATTTTTGAATCAGGGTGTGATTGTCTCGACTAAAAGTCGTGCTGAAGGCAATCAGCAATTTCAGGCCTTACCGAGTTTTGAGTTCCAGAATCTGAAAGTTGGGGTGCTGATTAACAACCGCTCGGCTTCTGCAGCAGAAGTGTTTACTGCAGCCCTGAAAGAACATAACCGTGCTTGGGTCGTAGGCGAAAAAAGCTATGGCAAAGGCGTAGTACAGAAACTCTTTCCTTTAAGCAATGGTTCAGCCTTACAGATGACCGTATCGCAATACTTTAGCCCGAGTGGCCAGATGATTGAAGGGCGGGGCGTGCAGCCGCATTTCAACTATCCGTTTAAGCAGGAAATGCGTGAGGAGAGCTATCTGGAACATGTCACAGACTTGCTGCTCCTGCAAAAATAATTATTCGTCTTCTTCGGTATCCAGGCCGAACTTTTTCAAGCGATAGCGCAGGGAACGGAACGACATGCCGAGTTTTTTTGCGGCCAGTGTCCGATTCCAATGGGTCAGATTCAGCGCATTCAGTAAAATTTCTTTTTCGACCTTTTCCAAATACAGCTCTAGACCCTCTTCAGCCAACTTTTTAGGTGCAATCAGGGTTTCGGTGGCAATGATCTCGCTCGTGAGCGTATTCATCTCCTGAGGGCTGTTTAGCGCCTGACGTAGCGGTGCGCTCTGCAAATGCTGAAGATCAATCCGCTCTTCATCACTTAAAGTAATCGCGCGTTCCATAATATTACGTAATTCACGCACATTACCTGAGTAATATTGTCCCAATAAGAACTCTTTGCTGCGTTCGGTCAGTTTTTTATTGGGAATGCCCCATTCCTGGCAAATCTTCTGAATAAAGTGTTCAGCCAATAACAGAATATCCTGGCCTCGTTCACGTAATGGCGGTAAAGTCAGATCCATTACATGAATACGGAAATATAAATCCTGACGGAATTTGCCTTGTTGCACCAAGGCTTCCAGATCCTGATGCGTGGCACTGATCACACGGAAATCCACATCAATTTCGGTATCCGAACCGAGTGGACGAATACGTTTTTCCTGTACGGCACGTAACAATTTGACCTGCATAGAAAGCGGTAATTCTGCAATTTCATCCAGAAACAGACTGCCACCATGGGCAGATTGAATCAGACCCTGTTTGTCCTGAGCAGCGCCGGTAAAGCTGCCTTTCTTATGCCCAAACAGTTCGCTTTCCATCAACTCAGTCGGAATGGCACCACAGTTAATCGCAATAAAAGGACCTTCATTGCGGTTACTCAGGCGATGGACCAGATTGGCCACGACTTCCTTACCTGTGCCTGATTCACCAGTGATAAAAACCGGGGCTTGTGAGCGGGCAATTTTTTGTAAGGTAATGCGTAATTGCTGAATTGGCATGGATTGTCCAATCAGCATTTTATGTTCGAGCGCATCATTCGGATTATTATGCGAATAATCCACCGGTTTATTCAGGGCTTTTTGTAAGAGCTGTTCCAGATGTTTCTGATTAATCGGTTTACTGACAAAATCAAAGGCCCCGGCTTTGAGCGCAGCAATGGCGATTTCCATGTTGCCATAGGCGGTCAGAACCGCGACTGGAAGTGCCGGGTAAAGATTGCCAATCCAATCCAGTAACTCCAAACCATTGCCATCGGGAAGGTTTAGGTCGGTCAGACAGGCATCATATTGATGATTGGCAAGGCATTTTTTAGCGTCTTCCAAACGATGGGCAATGTGCGTGCGAATTCCCATGCGCAGCAATGACATTTGCATGAGGGTACATAAATCTTCCTCATCATCCACCAAGAGCACCAGTGGTTGTTGTTCCCCATTCATCTTCCTTGACCCCTTTAAAGCGTAATACGTTGACAGCTGATGCGAAAGCATGCGCCCTGTTCTTGTTGTATATAGTTTAATTGTGCCTGATTTGCTTCGCAAAAACTATGTGATAAATACAATCCTAATCCGGTACCACTAATCGATGTGCTAAAAAAGGGTTTAAACAATAGAGCTTGGTCATGTACGGCTACGCCAGAGCCAAAATCCCGTACGTCAATCCAGACCCGATGTTCATAGGGATGCACATTCAGCTGAATATAAGCAGCATCGGCTGAATTGTGACGAATCGCATTACGAATCAGATTAATCAGGATTTGCCGGAACTGTGCTTCATCAAACTGAATCACCAAAGGGATATCAATATTAAATTGAATCTGATCGCGAATATCGGCCAAATCTTCCTGGATAAATAACGGGATAAATTCATTGAGATGAATCGGCACCGGATGGGTTTCTTTATTTTTGACCATATTTAGCGTGTCCTGAATAATTCGGTCAATCCGGATCGCCTGTCGGCCAATCATTTGCTGGAGTAGCTGTTGCTGTTCAGTTTCTGAATCCAGATATAAATCATTGGCCTGCACAATGGCCGCCAAGGGATTGCGAATTTCATGAGCAATACTGGCTGATAGCTGACCCAGAGCAGCAAGTTTGAGTTGCTGCACCTGCTGATTTAATTTTTTGGCATCCTGTAACACCAGTAGCATTAGAGTCTGATGCGGCACAATCAGCTTTTGTACCTGCACATGAATATTATAGCGACTTTGCTGGGATTCAAACTGAAAGCGCTCACCATTTTCCAGGGTTTCAAAATGGATCAGTTCAAATAAATCTGGCTGTGACTGAGATAAGGTGAATTTCTCATGACCGTATTTGGACTCAATTCCCAAAAGATTACAGGCAGCGGGATTACTGAGTACCACATGGTAGTTTTCATCCAGTACCAGATAACCGGTTTCAATCTGTTCCAGAATATAGCGGTTAATATTCTGTAAGCGATGCAGTTCCAGCGATTGAGAAAAATTCAAATTTTCCAGAATCTGAAAACGGCGCACGGCAATTTGTCCAGTGCCATAAACCACAAAAAACAAAAAGGCCAGCAGGGCGCTATTACTGATATTGCTGAGTGAAGAAAACGCAAAAATACTGCCGATAAAATGCTGATAAATAACACTAATGACTGCAATGAGGGTGACGACCAAGGCCTTTTTTGCATCTAATAATAAAGATGCAGAAAAGATAGTAATCACAAACAGCAGCCCAATTTGCAGATTAGGACCGTCGCTCGCCAAAGTCAGCAAACTTAAAACGCAGACATCGCTAAAGAAAATCATAATCAGCTGCGGCTAGATCAGTCGTCTGATCCATTTCAGCGCAAACAGCTGTACGGTATTGATCGCAACCCCGATTCCCAGTGCATAATAATACAGCTGCGGGTATTGATAATCGGTGGTGAGTTCGGGGTAGGTCAGCAGAAAAATCAGCAGTAGGCCGGTGCTGATCAGCAAGCGATAAGCGCTATACCAGATACCGAGATGATATTGATTGAGCGCAGAATAACTGGATTTTTGTGCCATATGCACCGGAACTCGTTAAAAGCTAAGGTTTAATGAGTCCATAGCGCATGGCCAGATGAGTCAGTTTAACATCGCTATCGATATTCAGTTTTTCAAAAATACGGTAACGATAAGTATTCACGGTTTTAACACTCACAAAGAGCTTGTCGGCAATTTCCTGGGCGCTGATACAATTCACGACCATCATCGCGACTTGCATTTCACGTTCTGACAATGCATCAAAAGGCGATTGTTGTGTATCAGAAAGGTAAGAGCTTGCTAACTGTTCCGCAATGTCTGCACTGAAATATTTGCCGCCTTGCATGACTTTGTTAATCGCACGGACCATTTCCGAAATCGGGGCCCCTTTGGTGATATAACCTTTGGCACCGGCTTTCAATAACAGGGATGGATAAGGCTCTTCTGCTAAACCGCTAACCGCCAAAACTTTGGTTTCCGGCGCACTCTGAAGTAGACGGCGCGTGGTTTCTACGCCACCAATGCCCGGCATATTCACATCTAACAAAACTACATCAGGATGATGTTGACGAACTAGAGAGATCGCTTCTTCACCAGATTCAGCTTGTCCAATTACCTGAACCTCCGCATGGTCTTCTAGCATTCTGCAAATTCCAGTACGAACTAATTCATGGTCGTCCACAACTAAAACTGTGATCACCTACGCTCTCCCTCTGTTAAAAAAATCATTTTTTTGTTACATAAAGCAAAATAAGCTTGCAATGAAAGTACAAAATTAGCAATCCTATTCGCAAGATTAAATCTGAAACTTATCACACAGTGTCAAGAACAAAAAATGTTCGGCATTGTGTTTAAATGTAAGGCATATTAGAGGTAATACGCAAATCAATCTTACCTCTGTTAGTTGAGTGAAGGAATAGTGAAGAAAATAAACAAGTCTTTAAGGCATCTACTCGGCCTGTCCGTGTTAATCAGCATGAGCACGACAAGTTTTGCTGAAATCATTATGAATTCTGGCACGGCAGAGGGCGGTTCCAGCATTAGTTGGTCTTCTGAAGAAGTTAACCAGTTAATGAGCGATGATTTTAATGCCTCTGCCAATGAGCCGTCGCCACCCGGTTCAGCCACAGTGACTACCACTTTGCGTCAGGCCGGCACAGCAGCGCCAACAACAGCCAAACCTGCTTATACTGCGCCACAGATTATTGATACGAATCATTTTAGTAATCAACCTTCTGTCAATGCACGGGCTGCACTGGTCATGGATGCACAAACCGGTGAAGTGCTGTTTAGCAAAAATACCAATACTGCCTATCCGATTGCATCGATTACTAAGCTGATGACAGCGGTGGTGATTTCTGATGCACGTCTGAATATGTCGGAAAAAATCACCCTGCAACAGGCTGATTTTTCCTGTTCAGGTTGTAAAAGCTCAAGCTCGACGCTAAGAGCAGGAGACAGCATGAACCGTGCTGAAGCTTTATTATTTGCTCTGATGAAGTCCGAGAACCCGGCTGCTGCCGCTTTGGCACGAACCTATCCGGGTGGTCGATCAGCATTTATTGCCAAAATGAATGCCAAAGCCAAAGAGCTGGGTATGAATTCTACCCACTTCATGGAGTCGACAGGTTTGCATCCGGGCAACGTGGCATCAGCTCGTGACTTAGGGATTTTGGTGAATACTGCCTCTCAATACGGCCTGATTCGTCAGTTCTCGACCACGCCAAGCTATGACTTTAACTTGGGTTATCGTGTATTGAAATCGAATAATACCAATGCCTTGGTACGTAATGGCGGCTGGAATATCAATATTTCTAAAACCGGTTTTATTAATGAAGCAGGGCGCTGTGTGGTGATGCACACGACTCTGAATAACCGTCCGGTGGCGGTGGTACTTTTAGGCGCAAACAGCTCACAGGCGCGTACCAATGATGCGACCCGTTTAATGAGTTGGGTCAGCCAGCAACCTAAACGAATCTAATTGATTGGTTCATAAAAAACCCTGCAAGTGCAGGGTTTTTTTAATTCTGGCCGAAATTACATATTCGACAGAATAGAGTCTTTAACTTGACTCATAGTTGCATCAATCGACAACATCACGGCATCAGCACATTGCTTGATAGCAGTGTCTGGATCTTTCAGACCGTTACCCGTTACGGTACATACGATCACTGAACCTTCAGCAATTTTACCCGCTTTAATATCACGGATCGCACCGCCGACAGACGCAGCAGACGCAGGCTCTACGAATACACCTTCATACATAGAAAGCAGACGTTGAGCTTCAAGAATTTCCGCATCAGTCAGTTCATCAAACCAGCCGTTTGAATCACGAACAACCGCTTTAGCATGATTGAAGCTTTGCGGATTGCCGATACGAATCGCAGTTGCAACAGTTTCCGGGTTTTCTACTGGACCGCCACGAAGGAACGGTGCAGCACCAGAGGCTTGGTAACCTGCCATGATTGGCAAACCTGCCGGTTTAGGACCAGTGAAAGCATCAGTTTCAGCATCGTAAACGACTTGCTCAAATTCTTCTTTCGACTGGTTAGCCACCGCTTCGGTATAACCCATCCAGTGCGCAGTGATGTTACCCGCGTTACCGACTGGCAGGCAGTGATAATCCGGTGCACGACCTAAAGCTTCAACGATTTCATAAGCAATGGTTTTTTGACCTTGCAGGCGGTATGGGTTGATTGAGTTTACAATCGTTACCGGTGCTTGATCGGCAACTTCTTTAACCAGACGCATACCGTCATCGAAGTTACCGCGAATTTGCATGGTGATCGCACCATACATCATCGCTTGAGCCATTTTACCCATGGCAATTTTGCCTTCAGGGATGAGCACGAATGCTTTGATGCCAGCACGCGCAGCATATGCCGCCGCCGCCGCAGAGGTGTTACCAGTAGATGCGCAGATGATGGCTTTAGAGCCTTCTTCAACGGCTTTGGTCACCGCCATAGTCATACCGCGGTCTTTAAATGAACCAGTCGGGTTTAAGCCCTCGTACTTCACATAAATTTCAACATCTTTACCAATAATGCGTGGAATATTCTCAAGCTTGATCAGTGGAGTATTACCTTCACCCAAAGAGATCGCACGAGTAGTTGCAGACACTGGTAAACGGTCGCGATAGCGGTCAACTAAACCAGTATAACGATTGGCATTCGACATGATGATGTTCCAATTGTGTGTAGAGCTTGGCAAGGGGAATCCTCCCCTCAACCCGATTAATTATCAAGCGATTCTAAACGAATTCGTACAATTTCGCCATGAATGACGGGTAATGCTTGAATTTGTGAAAGCGCTGCATCCATTTTTGATTCCTTGACTGGATCAGTCAGAATCACGATAGGAATAAGGTCTTTGGATAAACGCGGTTGCTGCATGATCGCATCAATACTAATGCCGGCACGGCTTAAAATCGTGGTGACATCGGCAAGCACGCCCATCTGATCTTCGGCATTAATACGGATGTAATAGCCGGTAGTCATTTGTTCACGACTCAAGATCGGTAAATCACTGAGCGCTTCGAAAGCCAGTTGTGGAATGGTGCCTGCACCGTCTTCTGTGTAAATGATGTCGCGGACAATATCGACGACATCGGCAACCACCGCAGAAGCTGTTGGTCCAGCACCCGCGCCAGCACCATAGTACAGTGTTGGGCCAACCGCATTGGCTTGTACCAGAACCGCATTTTTCACACCATTGACATTGGCAATTAGCTGGTCATCTGGAATCAGGGTCGGGTGTACACGGAGTTCAATCCCGGCATCAGTACGGCGTGCAATGCCCAGATGTTTAATCCGGAAACCGAGGTCTTCGGCATATTTCACATCTTGTGCCGTGACTTTGCCAATGCCTTCAGTAAAGACTTTGTCAAACTGAAGTGGAATACCAAAGGCACATGAGGCCAGAATCGTCAGCTTGTGTGCTGCGTCAATGCCTTCCACGTCAAAGGTCGGATCGGCTTCGGCATAACCCAGTTCTTGCGCTTCTTTCAGCACATCTTCAAAAGCGCGGCCTTTTTCACGCATTTCACTAAGAATGAAGTTACCTGTGCCGTTAATAATACCGGCCAGCCATTCAATCTTGTTGGCTGCCAAACCTTCACGGATCACTTTAATAATTGGAATGCCACCAGCCACTGCGGCTTCATAGGCAATTTGCACGGCATTGTCTTCAGCCGCTTTAAACAGTTCATTACCGTGTTCAGCCAAGAGTGCTTTGTTGGCGGTTACAATATGTTTGCCATGTTTCATGGCTTCCATGATGACTTCATAGGCAGGATGAATTCCGCCCATGACTTCAACCACCACGTCTACATCAGGTTGACGCACGATGTCCATCAAATCAGCACTTTGTTTGACCGATTCTGGCAGATCCAGATCAGGACGTGGACGACGGGTGCCTACATGGGTAATTTCAATTTCACGACCGGTGCGACGTTTGATCTCAGCAGCATTTTCTTTTAATAGTTTCAAGGCACCACCACCTACAGTACCAAGACCGAGGATTGCCAGACGAACTGGTTTCACGTCACACTCCAAATTAAACAGCTTTTTACAAGAACCTAGATCATAGCTAAAAAAACCGCCTGACTCTAGGGTCATTTTCAGAATATCTTTATCTATAAATTAAAGTTAAATAACGTATTAAAATGAGTTATTTAAGCCGATTCAATAATTCCGATGTAGACAGGTAACCACCCAGATAAGTACCTGCTGAATTATAAATGGCAGGGGTACCATTCACGCCCATCTTCAGACCCATTTGATATTGATTTTGAACAGGATTTTCACACTTCTCTGCACTAATCTGTGCGCCTGAAATCGCCTGGTCAAAGGCACTACGGCGGTCAGCACTGCACCAGATCGCTTCCATGGCCGGCATATGCTGTTCACCACGCGGCCAGGCGATATAACGCACTTCAATGCCTTTGGCATTCATCTCATCCATTTGCTCATGGAATTTATGGCAATACGGACAGCTGACATCGGTAAACACATAGACCACATGCTTGGCTTTGCCTTTGGCTGGATAGACCAGCAAGTCTGCTGGCTTGAGTTCAGCAAAGAGTTTATTGTTGATGCCTGCCTGCAGGTTTTCGCTGACATTGTGTAGCTGTTTGTCACCGAGACGGATCACATCGCCCTGAATCAGGTATTTACCGTCACTGGTGACATAGACCGCAGACATGCCTTCCAGACTCACCCAGTACAGGTTTGGCACTTCAGTGGCTTTAATGTCGGTAATTTTGGCACTGATGCCAGCAGTTTTGAAATGCTTTTCCAGCGTAGAAGCCAGACGCTGTTCTGCATTGCGTTCTGTCAGGGTAGAGGCTTCGCCCGTCGCCGGTGCGCTCGCAGTCAACTCTTGCTTTTTATCGTTGTTAGTGGAATTGGAACACGCAGTCAGACCCAAACCAGCAGCAAGTATGCAAGCCATAAAAATTTTTGAGCGGGCAAATGTCATAAAAAACCCTTTTCTTCTTGGATTAAAAACAGAGCATTAGCATAACAAAAAAAAATACCCACACGTCAAACTTCTCAGTTTATTCCATCCGGATATGTTTTAAGCTCGTGGATGATGGGTCGCGTGTAGCTGTTGCATCCGTACTTGTGCTACATGGGTATAAATTTGGGTGGTAGACAGATCACTATGCCCGAGCAGCATCTGTACCACGCGTAAGTCTGCGCCATGATTGAGTAAATGCGTCGCAAAGGCATGGCGCAAGGTATGCGGTGACAGTTCGGACTGGATTCCGGCCTGCAGCGCATAACGCTTAATGGCATACCAGAAATTCTGCCGGCTCATGATACCGCCATGCTGGGTCAAAAACAGATAATCGGTCGAAGTCCTATACAGTTGCGGACGGGCTTCATTCAGATATTTTCCCACCCATTCACAGGCCATTTTTCCCATCGGAACCAGGCGTTCTTTATTACCTTTACCCACAATACGTAAATAGCCCTGTTTTAAGTTGATCAGTTCCAGCCGCAAGTTAATCAGTTCGGTCACCCGGAGTCCGCAGGCATACAGCACTTCAAACATGGCGCGATCGCGCAGCCCTAATGCCGTGTTGATATCCGGAGCATGAATCAGGGCTTCGACATCAGCTTCGGAGAGATCTTTGGGTAAGGCCCGGCCCAGTTTCGGGGTTTTATGTGCAGCCACCGGATTGTCACTACGAAGTTTCTGCTCACGCAGAAATTTATAAAATGAGCGCAAGGCAGATAGGCAGCGGGCAATCGAACGTGGACTTTTTTGCTGTTTGGTCAGCGCAATCAGTACATCAGAAATATCATCATGACTCAATTCCGGCAGAGGCTTGCTCAGGCATTCTGCACATTGCACCAGATCGGACAAATAGGCATTTCGAGTATGCGGGCTGACCGTTTGTGCAATCAGATAATCACGAAAACCCTGCAAATAACTGAACGCATCAGGAATTTGGACAGGGGCAGGAATACGGGGTTTTTTATTCAGCATAGGGTGAAAGGATCTGATCTGAAAAAGCGATAATCGGGATTGGTATTCTCCACTGTAGTTTAATTTTATGACAGTGTCGATGTGGTATAAGGCTAAATCGAAATGTAATTAATCTTATTTGTTAATTATTCTCATTTGTTTGTATACTGTACAAAATAGTTTAGGAATTTCACGGTGCGTTTGTCTGATTTAAAAGCAAAACAAATTGCCATCATTCGAAAAGTGAGTCGAACAGCTGATGGTGAAAGTGCTCTACACGATGTCGTTGCGAGTCGTTTGGAAACTTTAGGCTTTGTACCAGGTACAAAGGTACAAGTCATTACTAAAGGTATTTTTGGTGGAGATCCCATTTTGATTCAAGTTGGATTCACACGTTTTGCTTTGCGTAAATCAGAAGCAGCCAAAATTGAAATCGAACAGGCGGTGTCGGCATGAGTGATACATTACGTATTGCCCTTGTCGGTAACCCTAACTGCGGTAAAACTTCATTATTCAACCACTTAACCGGAACACGCCAAAAAGTCGGTAACTATGCGGGTGTCACGGTTGAACGTAAAGTCGGTACGTTTCAGCTTGCCTCAGGCAAAGCGGTACGGGTACTGGATTTGCCGGGAACTTATAGTCTGGATGCGACCAGTCCGGATGAAGAGATTACCCGCAACGTCGTACAAGGTAAAATTGCGGAAGAGCAGGAGCAGGATGCATTTTTGTGTGTGGTAGATGCCACCAATCTGAAACTGCATTTGGGTCTGGTGCTGGAAATGATTCAGCTGGGTCGTCCGGTGCTGGTTGTGCTGAACATGATGGATGAAGCACGCCGTCGTGGCATGCAGATCAATACTCAGAAGCTGTCTGAGCGACTGGGCGTACCTGTGGTAGAAACGGTGGCTGTGCGCAATTCAGGGATTGAAAACCTGAAAAATGCGTTGGATCAAGGCAAGTATTCTGTACCACAGACTGAGCTCAGCGGCTTGAAAGGTGACAGTCACCAGCGCGTGGAAAACATTCTGAATGACGTGGTCAATTTCGTCGATCAGGAAGATAAACGTACCGATTTCCTCGACAAGATTTTTCTGCATCCGGTACTGGGCTTAATTAGTCTGGCCGTGATGATGTTCGTGATTTTCCAGGCGGTATTTGCCTGGGCTGCGCCGTTTATGGATGGGATTGAATCCTTCTTCGGCTGGTTGGGTGAGTTCCTCGGCGAATATATTTCTCATCCCTTGCTGAATAGTCTGGTGGTAGATGGGATTATTGCCGGTGCAGGCGGAGTAGTCGTATTCCTGCCACAAATTCTGATTTTGTTCTTCTTTATTCTGGTACTGGAAGAATCGGGTTATTTACCGCGTGCTGCTTTCCTATTAGATAAGCTGATGTTTAAAGCCGGTTTATCAGGACGTGCCTTTATTCCGTTATTGTCCAGCTTTGCCTGTGCCATTCCGGGCATCATGGCATCGCGGACCATCAGTGATCCACGAGATCGTTTAACCACGATTTTTGTTGCACCTTTAATGACCTGTTCGGCGCGTTTGCCAGTTTATGCCTTGCTAATTGCGGCATTTGTACCCGCACAAACTGTCTGGGGTTTCCTGAATCTGCAAGGTCTGGTGCTCTTCGGTCTTTATATGGCAGGTATCGTAAGTGCCTTGCTGGTGTCTTTTGTGTTGAAATTCTTCCACAAAGATAAATCACAGCACATGCTGTTGATGGAACTGCCAAGCTACCGTTTTCCGGACTTGAAGAACGTTTGGATCGGCTTATTGGATCGCGGCAAAATCTTCTTGAAACGTGTCGGCGGCATCATCTTCGCCTTATCGATTGTGCTGTGGTTCCTGTGTACGTTCCCGCAGCCACCAGAAGGCGCAACCCTGCCGGCCATTGATTATTCATTGGCAGGGATGCTCGGTCATCTGATGCAACCGATCTTTGCACCCCTCGGTTTTAACTGGCAGATCTGTATTGCCCTGATTCCGGCGATGGCAGCGCGTGAAGTGGTCGTTGCAGCACTGGGCACAGTCTATGCGATGTCGGCAGTTGATGAAGATGCGATGTCTGAAGGTCTAGCTGCGCTAATTAGCGGTGGAGGTGATCTGGGCTGGTCAGTTGCGACAGGTTTGTCTTTGCTGGTGTGGTTTATTTATGCACCACATTGTCTGGCGACTCTGGCAACGGTTAAACGTGAAACAGGTTCCTGGAAAACTGTCAGTATCATGACGGTTTACCTGTTTGGTCTGGCATATTTCATGTCATTCCTGACTTATCAAATTGCTTCATATTATTTGGGCTAAATCTTAGATTGGCCTTGGCCAATTGAGTTTGCTGCATTGTATATGTATGGGAGATTGAGATGATTGAAATTCTAATTGTGACAGCACTGGTGCTTTGGAGCATGCTGGTAGTATTCAAAAAGGTGTTTCCGAACACCTCTAACTCAGTCTTCCAGAAGCTGTCTGATGCCTGTGCAGCCAAGGGCTGGAAGCGTCTGGCCAAATGGCTGCAACCGGGTGTGGCGGCAGGCTGTGGTGGCAACTGTGCCTGTCCGGTTTCAGAAAAAAGTTCAGAAGAAAAGCCAGCCCAACAAGCGGTGAAATGGAAATAATTTCCTTTTCTGGCTGAATTTTAAAAACCGTCATGATCATGACGGTTTTTTTACGCATGGACACAAAAAAAATGTGCAGAAAAGCCAATCAGAAAAGGCATTCAAAACAGCAAAGTGCTACCATTTCGTCAGTTTCAAAATAGACCAAAATATGGGGCGAAAATGTTAATACAACGTGGTGGGTTAAAAGTCGTTGCAGGACTCGGAATATCAGGTGTTGCAGCAGTCAATTTCTTGCATAGTCAGGGCTACCGCGTTGCAGTAACAGATTCTAGAGCTAACCCGCCCGGACATGACCAGATACCCGCTGAGGTTCAGACCAGTTTTGGTCAGTTTGACGCCGAACTGTTACTTTCTGCAGAAGAAATCGTGATTAGCCCCGGGCTTGACCCTAAACTTCCTGAAATTCAGGCAGCGATTAACAAGGGCATTCCGGTAGTCAGTGAAATCCAGATTTTACGCCGTGCCACGGATAAGCCTATTGTGGCGATTACCGGTTCTAATGCCAAAAGCACCGTGACGACCTTGATTGGCCTGATGGCAGCGGATGCAGGTAAAAAAGTCGCTGTCGGTGGTAACTTAGGCCGTCCTGCGCTAGACCTGACTAAAGATGATCCTGAGCTGTATATACTCGAGCTGTCCAGTTTTCAGTTGGAAACTACTTCAAATCTGGCGGCTGAAGTCGCGGTGGTGTTGAACATGAGTGAAGATCATCTCGATCGTCATGGCGATATGATGGGTTATCACACGGCGAAACACCGGATTTTTCAAGGTGTGAAAAAAGTCGTCTATAACCGTGATGACTCTTTGACCCGTCCGTTGGTACCAGACGTAACACCGATGCAAAGTTTCGGACTGAATGCACCAGATATGAACCAGTACGGTATTCTCAAGGATACCGATGGCAGTATCTGGCTGGCGCGTGGTCGTGAGCGTCTGCTGAAAAGTACCGAGATGTATATGCAGGGCACGCATAATGTTGCCAATGCCTTGGCCTGTCTGGCGCTGGGTGAGGCGATAGGTCTGCCACTAGAAAGCATGCTGAATACTTTAAAGACGTTTAAAGGTCTGGAACATCGCTGTGAATTCGTTAAAGAAGTACAGGGCGTACGCTATTATAACGACTCCAAAGGTACCAATATCGGCGCAACCTTGGCGGCGCTAGATGGTCTGGGCATGGCCATTGAAGCTCAAGGTGGCAAGGTTGCGATTATTCTCGGTGGACAGGGCAAAGGGCAGGACTTTAAGGCTTTGCGTGAATCACTCGCTAAATATGCCAAAGTAGCGGTATTGATCGGTGAAGATCGTCCCGTCATTGAAGCAGCGATTGCGGGTACGACTGAACTGATTCATGCGGACAGCCTGCAGCAGGCGGTAGAAATCTGCCAAAAGCACACTCAGGCACATGATGTCGTGCTATTGTCTCCTGCATGCGCAAGTTTTGATATGTTCTCGGGTTATCCTGAGCGTGGTCGCAAGTTTGTTGCGTATGTGAATGAACTCAATTAAGAATAACAAGGATTCGTGATATGGCTGGGTTTGCTCAGACTACGATCAATAAATTAAATCAATTTTATACGCAGTGGATACCTAGAATACCTGCTGAAGTGAATCCACGGAATGTATTGATTTTCTGTGTGTTGGCTTTGCTCTGCATTGGTTCGATCATGGTGGCATCGGCCTCGATGCCCTATGCAGAACGTATGCATGAAAATCCGTTTCACTATATTAGCCGACATGGGATTTCGATTTTTGTCGCTGCCGTAGCAGCTTTTCTGGCTTATAAAATCCCCTTAAAAGTCTGGTTTAATAACACTTTCTTTTTGTGGATTATTACCATCGTACTTTTGGTGGCCGTGCTATTTGTCGGGACGGAAGTCAATGGTTCCAAACGCTGGATTCGGATCGCAGGCTTTACCTTACAGGCTTCGGAAGTCGCCAAAGTGATGATGGCAATTTTTACTGCAGACTACGTGGTGCGCCGTGCGGAAGAAGTACGGAATAATATCAAGGGTCTGGTCCGTTTAAGTGCCATCATGGGTGCTACCGTCGGTTTGATTATTCTCGAGCCTGACTTGGGTGCAACCGTGGTAATTACCTTAACCATGCTTGGCGTGTTCTTTCTGGCGGGTGCGCCGTGGATTCAGTTCGGTGTGGCTTTTATGACCTTGGTCGGCGCATTTGCTGCCGCGATTCTGTTGGAACCGTATCGTCTGCAACGTCTGCTGTCTTTTTCGAATCCTTGGGAAGATCCCTTAGGCACCGGTTATCAGCTCTCTAATGCCCTTATGGCCTTTGGCCGTGGGGAGTGGGCAGGGGTAGGCTTGGGGCATAGTATCCAGAAAATGTCTTATTTGCCTGAGGCGCATACCGATTTCATGCTGGCAATTTTGGGTGAAGAATTTGGCTTTTTAGGCATTTCAACCATCCTGATCTTGTCCTTCACCATGCTGGTTTGCTGTATCCGCATTGGACACCGCGCCTTGCAGCATCAATATTTGCGTGCCGGCTATCTGGCTTATGGCATCAGTATCATTTTCCTGTTACAGATTCTGGTGAATGCCGGTATGAATATGGGCATGTTGCCGACCAAGGGTTTGACCTTGCCATTTATTAGTTATGGCGGTTCATCCCTGATTATCTGTGCGGTCATGATCAGTCTGATTCTGAAAATTGATTCGACCACGCGTCAGGTCAATCCAAGCCGCGAAGAATCAAGCTTCTAGATTGGAGTTTCGTCCTGGCTCTGGCTGAGCATGGTCCAGTACCGTGCTCGGCATTGCGGTTCCACAATTGGAACAGGTCACAAAAGCAGATTTAGGCTTGGAAAGTGGAATCAAGGGTATAAAAAATAAAGAAAAATAATTACGCTGCTGTTTTAGCTCATAGCCCGAACGAGTACGGCAGACCGGACACAGAAACTGGCTTTTCTCAATGGTTTTGGTTTTAGGGGCGACGCCAAAAATAAAAAACATACTCTTCTTCCTATCAATTTTTCATTCTAGAAGTCTAGCTTAAGTGAAAAGCTGTTTTTATAAATAGTGACCTTGTAGCTCAGTTGTATGTGGAATCCGCTCAATGTCCCATTGTACTACCGCCTGTTGCAGCATCCGATCGGGAGTGTCCAAATCAACTTCAGCCTGATGCAAAGCCTGAAGTGCCTGTTTTAATAATTGCGGTGCCTGAGTTAAATCCAGTGCTTGGGCCAGATTCTGTTTTGACAGTTTTTGCCCCTGATCATTCATTGCCAGCGGTAGATGCATATAGCTCAGACGCGGATAACCGAGTAACTGTCCCAGATAGATTTGCCGTTCGGTATTATCTAAAAGATCAGCTCCACGTACCGCATGAGTCATACCTTGCAGATAGTCATCGACTACTACAGCCAGCTGGTAATTCATAATGCCGTCACGACGTTTTAAGACAAAATCGCCCAGATCTTTTTTCAGTTCTGAACAGTGCTGACCTTGCAGCCGGTCTTCAAAACAGATTTCAACATCTTCAACTTTTAAACGGATGGCCTGATGCTCAAAAGCCAGACCCAAGTTGCGGCAGGTATCCTGATAGATATGGTTGGAACCGAGCATTTTACGGGTACATTGACAGGCATAGACTAGGTCTTGCTGACGTAATTGCTGGATGACGTCTTCGTAAATATCTAAACGGTCTTTCTGGAAAATGATTTCGGCATCAGGTTCAAGCTGAAAGGCATCCATGGCACGCAGGATATGCTCTTCGCTGCCGGGATAAATGCGGGGAATATCGGTGTCTTCAATCCGGACCAGCCATGTGCCTTGATTGGCTTTGGCATCGCAGTAACTGGCAACTGCGGTAATGAGGGAGCCAAAATGCAAAGGGCCGGTTGGCGATGGCGCGAACCGGCCCACATAAGCCATCCTGTTGTCCCCCTCCTTTTTTAAAGGAGGGGTTAGGGGAGGATTATTTACAGACATACTTAACCGTTATTTTGCTTCTCTTTGATCTCTGCAAGGGTTTTGCAGTCAATACATAAAGTAGCCGTTGGACGTGCTTCTAAACGACGCAAGCCAATCTCGATACCACAAGTTTCACAGAAACCATAGTCATCATTCTGGATTGCTTCGATCGACTGTTCGATTTTACGAATCAGTTTACGTTCACGGTCACGGGTACGTAACTCAATCGCAAACTCTTCTTCCTGAGTCGCACGGTCATTCACATCTGGAAGAGCAGTATTTTCGTCTTGCATCGTATTGAGGGTACGATCCACTTCTGACATCAACTCAGCTTTCCAAGCCAGCAAGATTTGGCGGAAATGCTGAAGCTGACCTTCAGACATGTATTCTTCATTTTTTTTAGGTTGATAAGGTTCAATACCAAATAAGCTAGCAGTAGAACCACCGTCAGTCGTTTTAGGCTTAGATTTGCGTACGCGCTTTGCAGCTTTCTCTTCTACAACATCAGTTTGATTGTCTAAGACTTGATTTTGGTTGTCATTCGCCATTTAGGGCATTCCTCATCTATGCGTATGATTGCTACGCAAAAAATATGGTGATATGCAGTTTTTTATCCACCCTGTAGAAAGATTATCCTCCTATGGGGGCCGTCATCATATAGACTTTTTATGCTTATTGATAGTCTTTGATGTCTGGACTATGCATATCACATTTCCTTTGGTTGCAATAAAGTAATGCAAAAAAAACAAATTGAAAAGTTAATAACCTGAAATTTCGGTATTAATATTTTGCTGGCTCAATGCCACCCGTTCAATATAGGTATCAAACTCACCATTTTGTTGCAAATGTAATACACGATAACCTGGTGCCGCCTGATCTAGCGCGAAATCTTCACTTTTAGGTTTAAACTGCACACTGGTCGATGGCGTGGATAAAAAGTAGATGCCATGCCATTCGTTGCAGGAATCCTGATGCACATGACCAAACAGAACCAGCTTGATATTATGATGCCGAGCCAGTACATCTTTTAAATCTTCAGCATTTTTCAGCCGGTGCTGATCAATCCAGTACGATTTCATCGCAAAAGGATGATGATGGCAAGCGACAATGACATGCTGATGCTTAAATTCAAGCAATAATTGGTCCAATTGATCGAGTTGAGCTTGTTCCACCCAGCCATCGATCTTGCCTTGAACGGCACTATTTAACAGGATCATGGTCCAGGTGCCAAAATGAATGGCATGTACCTGATTCGCATGCTGGTGAAAAGGGAACACCCGAGAATCGTCATGGTTACCTGGAATCTGATAATACGGCACGTTTAAAGACTGGACAAATGCTAAATAGCGTTGATAAGTCTGCTCGACCGGCACCTGTGCCAGATCACCGGTATGAATCAGTGCATCCATTTGGGGAAAGCGCTGTTGGATCTGCTGCATCACCTCGTGAAAACTCTGCTCGGGATTCATCCGGGCAAATTCCAGCTCTTCCCGATCCATCAAATGGGTATCAGAAATCTGGATAATGGTCCAATCTGGCTGTGTGTTTATGCTTGACTGCTGAAAACTCATGTCTTTCCCCTTAGACATATTCCTGCAGTATGAATATGTTGTTGCAACCATTGCAAGGCCATAATGACAGGTGCATTTCTTAAGCGACCATTCGTGAGCAAGGACGGAATATCAGCATAATCCAGAATATGCAGCTGGATATTTTCACCTTCATCCGGCATGCCAAAAATACCGCCCTGTTCAGGCAATTCGGTCTGCGCCACATATAAATGAAATAATTCGGAACATGCCCCGGCGGACGGATAGAAGCTGAAAATGTGCTGCAGCTCATCCAGGGTACAGCCTGATTCTTCGAGTGCTTCGCGACGGATGCATGTTTCAGGCGCTTCATCGCCATCCAGAACGCCAGCAATTACTTCGAGTTGCCAAGGAGAGTCGATATCATCCAGTCCGCCAATCCGGAACTGTTCGATCAGGCCGAATTTCTGCTGTTGATGATTGTACATCAGCACACCCGCTGCTTCTGGCCGATGAATCAGCTCACGTTGCAAAATAGGGGTTGAGCTTTCCTGATTAAATAAACGGTGTTTCAGGCTGACTTTTTCTACCTGAATAAATCCCTGGTACAAGAACTCACGTGCCTCTACGCTAAAGTCTTTTTTATTATAAGAGGCCTGTTTAATAATATTCATATGCTCAGATAGAATGAATTGATTTATTTTCATCCTATCTGAGTTTTTTTTGAAGACAACTGTTTTTTTACAGTTTTATAGTTTGTGGTATAAATTTTGACCAGAGTTGTGGAAGCTGGCTTTCATCTGATTCATGCCGGCTTCAATTTCGGCCTGAGAGCTTGCCGGCTGATCAGGATTGGCCTGTTGACTGGCATAATCACGAACATTCTGGCTAATCTTCATTGAACAGAACTTTGGTCCGCACATGGAACAAAAGTGCGCGGATTTATGCGCGGCTTTCGGCATGGTTTCATCATGCATGCTGCGCGCCGTGTCCGGATCCAGACTCAAGTTAAACTGGTCTTCCCAGCGGAACTCAAAACGCGCCTTGGACAGGGCATTATCCCGGGCTTGCGCACCCGGATGACCTTTGGCCAGATCGGCTGCATGTGCGGCAATCTTGTAGGTAATAATGCCGTCTTTGACATCCTTTTTATTGGGTAAACCGAGATGCTCTTTAGGCGTCACATAACACAGCATTGCGGTGCCGTACCAGCCAATCATCGCGGCTCCTATTGCCGAAGTAATATGGTCATAACCCGGTGCGATATCGGTGGTGAGTGGCCCCAAGGTATAAAAGGGTGCTTCTTTACAGACTTCCAGTTGCAGATCCATATTTTCCTTGATCATATGCATCGGGACATGGCCCGGGCCTTCAATCATCACCTGAACATCATGCTCCCAGGCACGGTGGGTCAGTTCGCCCAAAGTTCGAAGTTCGGCAAATTGCGCTTCGTCATTGGCATCCTGCACACAGCCCGGACGTAGGCCATCGCCGAGACTAAACGATACGTCATAAGCTTTCATGATCTCGCAGATTTCATCGAAATGGGTATACAAGAAGTTTTCCTGATGATGTGCCAGACACCACTGCGCCATGATCGAACCGCCACGCGATACGATACCGGTCAAACGGTTGGCAGTCAGCGGTACATATCTTAAAAGCACGCCGGCATGAATGGTGAAATAGTCCACACCTTGTTCAGCCTGTTCAATCAGGGTGTCTTTAAAGATCTCCCAGGTCAGGTCTTCGGCCACACCATTGACTTTTTCCAGTGCCTGATAGATCGGTACGGTTCCAATTGGTACAGGAGAGTTGCGGATAATCCATTCACGGGTTTCATGAATATTCTGGCCGGTCGAGAGGTCCATGATTGTGTCTGCACCCCAGCGCGTCGCCCAGGTCATTTTCGAGACTTCTTCTTCGATACTTGAACCGAGTGCAGAATTACCAATATTGGCATTGATTTTGACCAAAAAATTACGCCCGATGATCATCGGTTCCAGTTCCGGATGATTGATATTGGCCGGAATAATCGCGCGGCCGGCGGCGACTTCCTGACGCACAAATTCTGGCGTAATTTCAGTCAGGTTTTTTGCACCAAAATTCTGGCCCGGATGCTGGCGCATATCGACACCATCGAGTTGACGTAGGTTTTCACGAATGGCAATGTATTCCATTTCCGGTGTGATAATGCCTTGCTTGGCATAATGCATCTGGGTGATGTTGCGGCCGCATTTGGCTTTGCGTGGTTTTTGAATATGCGCGAAACGGATCGCAGCGGTACGGATATCGCGTAAACGCTGGCGGCCAAATTCAGAACTGAGCTGATCCAGAATTTCACTATCGTTGCGCTGCTCAATCCAGCTTTCACGAATATTCGGCAGACCTTTGTTCAGGTCAATCGTCACATCGGGGTCAGTATAAACACCAGACGTGTCATAGACCATTAATGGCGGATTATGTTCACCGCCCAGACTGGTCGGGGTTTCACTTAAGGAAATCTCCCGCATCGGTACCTGAATATCAGGACGGGAGCCTTGCAGATAGACTTTACGTGAGGCAGGCAGAATTCGCGTTAAATCGCGTGCTTCCTGTTCATGAGCGGAGAGAGTGGTTTCAGAAGAAAGATTCGTTAACTGGTTCATGGCTATGATCCTTATGATGACATCAACGAATCAAGCACGACCAAAAACGTAGGCAGATTTATCCTGAACAGATAAAGCAAGGGCTGGGTTTTTAGCTGGCTTGATTCCTACGCAGGTATTAACCTGATCAGGTTCAACGGTACTCATGCTCAATTCCTGATAACGATAAAAGGAATCACATGATCTCAGCGAGGCATTACTCGCGCTCCGTCAAGCGAGGCTAAAGCTTAGCTCAGTTTAGGCAGAATAAACAGGTCTAAATCGCTCAACTTTAAACGAGGATTGATTTAGACATGGCGATATTGATTGAAGGTGAAACTGATCCCAACTAGATACAGATGGCATCGGTAAAGCAGTCTTTATCATATTTTTGTGAGGGCGGGCTGATCTGGGCATAGTACAGAATCTGTTCTGCTTCCGAGCGGTTTCTATAATCGGCAGGCAAGACTTGTTGGCGCTGTTCCGGAGTCATGTCCAGAAATTCCAGAAACAGGCGTGCCTGTGTGGACAGCGTTGATTTCTGGCCGTTTGATAGTCCAATAATAGTTTCCAGATGACTGGTATCCACAGCATAACGATCGCGATAATCTTCCGACACCGGGGATTGCTCGGTACCTCTAAACAGGAAATAGGTATATTGCTTCAGCAGATATTCAGCATCGCGTTTATAACTGCTATTCGGATAAGTCTTGAGATAGTCTTCCCAAAGCAGACTGCGGGCTGCAATATCAGTGGCTTCAATCTGCAGGCGTTTTTCCACCAGCACCGGTTCCATATTCTGTTCCGCCAGATTTTCAATAAAGGCTTTTTCAGCGGCCGGTAAATAAGGGGCAAAAATACGCGCCAGATATTCCGGACTGCGGCGATAATGTAAAGTGCCATCCCCCAGATCCAGCAGTTCTACATAAGCCTGCCCCTTGTGTTTTAACAGATACTGGTCACGTGAGGTGAGCTGTTGAAAATGCGCATGCTGAATGGTGGGATGCTGCGCCATTTCCAGTGCATACTGCTCAAAGGCGCGTTGCTGAAATTCGGTGCGATCCACCTTTAAAAAGCGCTGATACATTTCGGTAGAGCGCTGCATCAGTTGCTTCTGCTCCGCCAAGTCCATCAACGGCAGGCACACTTTAAGATCCTGATTAATCTGCTCCAGCGCAAACGTCGTGCGCTGGTCATTAATCTGGGACATATTTTTTTCAATATTCTGGCACATGAGGCTAAAGTCACTGACTGGACTTTGCGTTTGCTTCGCCTCAGTCTGTTCGACCTGGATCTGTGGATCTGAGGGCTGTTGGCAGCCCCCAAGAAGCAGCACGCTACCAGCAAGCACACAGGCTTTGAATATCGACGGGAATGGCATTAACACTATGCTTCAGGACTCTGTATATATAGGTGAATTCAGAAAATAACGGCCTTACTGGGAGATATTGTATAGATCAAACTAAAATACTATGTTTAGTATTGTGAATTGCTTTGTTACATTGCCGGTATGGGAGCCAGAAAATTGAATTAATGATGGATAAAAATTGATCTTTATATTAAAAAATTAATAAAAATCATACGTAAAAATTCAAGAGATCTCTTTAGTATGGCTTAGCTTAAAGCGCCAGAATTTTTTGATCTGAATGGCTGTTAGGGGTTAACACTATAAAATGAAATTAAAACGCAGTGTCATGGCCTGTTTATTGCTATTAATTAGTCCGGCGATTTTTGCCCTGGATTTACAAGAAGCGTATGCACGCGCCCAGCAAAATGATCCAAATTGGCAGGCGAATGTGTTGCAGTACCAATCTGATCAGCTCAATCTGGGGATTGCCAGCGGAAATTTGCTGCCGACCGTGACTTTATCTGGAAATGTGACCCGTAAAAACCAGTCCGTCAACAACTCAGAGTCTGAAGGTTTGCCTGCTGAATTTGGTGAGTTGCAAAGTTCCAGTACAACCAGCCGTCAGGTGGCCTTAACCGCACGCCAACCTTTATTTCGCTGGGATGCCTGGCAAGGTTATAAGCAGGTCAAGACCTCGGTCGAACTCAGTGAAGTCAATCTGCGTCTGCAAAAACAGCAGCATATTTTACAGGTGGCCGAAGCCTATTTTAATGTCTTGCGGCAGCAGTCTTTGACTACGGCTTATTTACAGGAAGAGCAGGCGCTGTCTGAACAGTTACGCATGATGAATGCTAAGCTGAAAGAAGGTTTGGTGGCGCGTAGTGAGGTCAGTGAAGCCAATGCCCAGTATCAAAGTGCCCAAGCCAACCGGATTTCGACTCAAGTTCAGCTGGTACTGGCCCAAGAACAGCTGGCACAGTTAATCGGCCCTTATCAGGAAAATCTGGCGGTATTACGCAACGATTTCCAGTTCCAGAAACCGGTTCCAAGTGATATGCAGTCCTGGACCGAATTAGCACAAAGCCAAAATCTGAATATTCTGCAAGCGCGTCTGCAAAAGCGCTATTCTGAAGATGCCAAACGGGTCGAACAGGCTGCGCTCTATCCGCAGGTCGAAGTGGTCGGAACCTATGGCTATTTAAAGCAAAGTCCGGCTACGATCATGTCCAGCAATGGAGATTTCGACCAGATTGGGGTGGAGGTGAACTGGAATGTATTTAGCGGTGGACGCACGCAAAAAAGTATCCGTCAGGCCGGCGTTAATGTGCAAAAAAGTGAAGCGCAACTGGATGCGGCTATCCGTAAAGCCAATACCGATGTGAAACAGTCCTTTATGCAGGTAGAAACCGATCAGGCCAAACTGAATGCACGTAAAGCCGCGATGGACTCTTCGGAAATTGTCTCACAAGCGTCCAGAGCCCAATATCAGGAAGGCTTAAAAACCATGGTCGATGTGTTGCTGGCACAGCGTAATGCCTTTTCTGCCAAGACCGATTATTTGAATGCCAAATATGATTATCTGTTGCATGCGCTGCAATTGCAGGCCTCGGTCGGGCAGTTAACCGAAAAGGAACTGGCAGAGCTGAATGCCTGGCTGATTGAATATGATTCGCCTCAGCCTCTATGAGGCTACTATTGTCATCAAACTTTCATCATGGATATGCTTTAATATGATTTATTATTGATCATTGTCCTCTATCGTTCAGGAGTAGCTTTCCTTGTGTCCAAATAATCCTGTATTAAGTCATCACATTTCTTCGCAATTTAATGAAGAACTGCAGGACGTAAATACCAAATTCATGACGATGGGCGGACTGGTAGAACAGCAGGTAGCTAATGCCATTCATGCCCTATTGGACACAGATGTCTCAATGGCAGTAGATGTGCAGTTTCAAGATAATGTCGTCAATCAGATGGAACGAGATATTGATGAAGCGCTGACCCTGATTCTGGCGCGCCGTCATCCTGCCGCGATTGATTTACGTATGGTGCTTGCCATGTCCAAGGCCAATACCGATCTGGAACGGATTGGCGATGAAGCCTCGAAAATAGGCCGAATTGCACAAAGCTTGTGTGAAGAGGGTAGCTCACCACGCGGTTATATGGAAACCCGGCATATTGGCAACCAGGTGCGGGTGATGATTCATGATGCACTGGATGCTTTTGCGCGTCTGGATGTAGATCAAGCTTTGAAGGTCATGTTGGCGGATGCGGATATTGACCGTGAATATCAGTCAGCCACACGTACGCTTATGACTTATATGATTGAAGACCCACGGCATATCAGTCGTGTCATCAATGTATTGTGGGTGCTGCGTTCACTCGAAAGAATTGGCGATCATGCCCGGAATATTTCGGAACAGGTGATCTATATGGTCAAAGGTTTTGATGTGCGTCATACCAGTGTTGAAGAAATTGAACAGAAAGTTCAGCGTTAAATCTTAAAAAATTAAAATAAAAAAACCTCCGTACCGGAGGTTTCTTTATTGAGATAGAGAAGCTAACTATGAGTTTCTTCCTCGGCATCATCTTCAAAAGTTTTGGCAATTTTTTCAATATTCAGGCTTTTGGCCATCGCATCAAAGATTTCCTTATACACGCCTTGCTGATGATAAAGCTGGTCGTGCTCGCCATGCTCAGCAATCGTTCCTTCTTTCATCACGTAAGTATAATCCGCATCAATAATCTGCGACAGGCTATGCGAAATGATGATCACGGTACGGCCTTGCTTGATCTGGTCCAGACTGTGTTTAATCTGTTCCGTGGCAATTGCATCTAGACTCGCCGTCGGTTCATCTAGAAAAATAATCGGTGGATTTTTCAGGAACATCCGTGCCAAGGCAATCCGTTGCTGCTGGCCGCCAGACAGCATCAAGGCATCGTTATCATAACCATCCGGTAACTGTAAAATCTGCTCATGAATCGAGGCTTTTTCTGCTGCCTCAATTACATCCTCCATTGAGGCAGTAGTTTTACCATAACGGATATTGTCAAAGATGGTGCCCTGAAAAATATGATTTTTTTGTAAGACCAGACCAATATGATCGCGTAGATATTGGGTGTCATAATCTTTCAGGTCAATGCCATCCAGTTTGATCTGACCTTGCTGTGGTTCATAAAATTTATCCAGCAAACTGATGAGGGTAGATTTTCCGGCACCCGATAAGCCCACCAAGGCGGTAATTTTATTGGGGCGAATTTCCATATCAATATCTTTCAGGGCATGGTGGCCGTTTGGATAATAAAAATTCACGCCACTCAGTTCAAATTTGCCTTGGACAATCGGTTTCTGCTGACCGCTTTGTTCAATTTCATCATCGGCCTCCAGAATTTTGAAAAAGCTTTCTGAATAGATCATGGCATCATTCACTTCATCATAAATCCGGTGCAGGGATCGAATTGGGGCAGAGACATTATTAAATAGCAGCACATGAAACATGATCATACCGATACTCATCTGGCCATCCAGCACAAAGTAGGAGGTTAAAATAATGATCAGTACAATCCCGATCTGTTCCAGAAAAGTTTTCAGGCCATCAAACAGGAAACTGGTCTGGCGGGTTTTCATCTGATTGTCGGTCAGTTCACGCTGTAAACCGAGCTGCTTTTCCGATTCAATCGATTCGCGGTTAAAAGACTTAATCACGGTAATCGAGTTGATGATACTGAGAATGCCCTGACTTTTTCTCTCCCGACCATCGCGAAGACTGCGGCGCCAGCCCCCGAGTTTTTGTGCCTGCTTATAGGTCAGCCAGAAATAGATAGGAACAATAGCAGTCGCGACCAGACCGACATACACATTGGCATAGTACATTAGCCCCAAAGCCACAATGGCACTGGTAAATAACGGTAAAATATCAATAAAGAAAATTTGCACCAGACGGGTCAGTGAGCCAATGCCACGGTCAATCCGGGTCTGTAATTTACCGGCCTGGTTATTTTCCTGATTAAAAAATTCCAGCCGATATTTTAAAAATTTTTCAATAATCCCTTGGGCCAGATCCTGAGAGACAAAAATCCGCAGTTTCTCTCCATAGAACTTCTGCCCGAACTGGACAAAGGCATTGATAATTTCTTTGCCGAGCAAAATCGCCGAAATCGTGATCAGAATATGCCAGCCTTGTTCCAGTCCTTGACCGGTTTCGAGTAGCGAATTGATGCTGTCGACCGCATATTGCAAGGTAATGGCATTGACCTGTGCGGTGAATGAGCCAATCAGGGTCAGAATCAGCGTGGCAATCACCAGCAACCGGTAAGGCTGAACAAAGGGACGAAGTTTCTGAAACAGCTGCCATAAGTTCATAAAAGGATTATTTTTATTGTGAAAGTTGAATTCAGTCTAGGCAGGAATTAGGCTAGCCACAAGCATAAATGTTGTAGTCATTTGTGAAGAGCAGTTGTAATCCTTTAGGTCGAATGTCAGTATTTTCATGTGGATACTGGATTGAATTGATATGACTCTCGATTTATTTGCACCCCAGCCGCAAGCCAATGTATTACCTTTTGATGGGGTAGTGGAGGATTATGGCCTGATTTTGGATCAGGAACAAAGCCAGCAGTATCTACAGCATTTTCTCAGTCAGCTGGCCTGGCAACATGATGAAGTGCATTTATTTGGCAAGCACCATGTCACAGGTCGCCAGGTGGTCTGGTATGGCGATGAACATTATCAGTATCGTTATTCTGGTACGCTCAAACAAGCTCAGGTATGGACACCCGGATTATTCCGTTTAAAGCAGCATATTGAAATTCTGGTCGGTCATCCCTTTAATTCCTGTCTGGCCAATTTGTATGAAGATGGTTCCCAAGGCTTGGGCTGGCATAGTGATGATGAGCCGGCGTTATATACAGGTACCTCTCGGGAAAATGTCATCGCTTCTCTAAGTCTGGGAGCTACCCGTAAAATGAGCTTTAAGCATAAAATTCACAGCGATAAAGTCGATGTGCTGTTACACAGTGGACAACTGATTGTGATGCGTGGCGCGACGCAGCAGCACTGGAAGCACAGTATCAGCAAAACCAGCAAAGTTTTAACACCGAGAATTAATCTGACTTTTCGTTATTTTTATCCTTAAGAAGCATTTTGGAGTGTAAAAAAGCACCCTAAAGGATGCTGATTTAAAAAAATTTAAAAACAGATTAAGGCGTGATTCCGGCAGGATGGCGATACCAGCTTTCAATCAACAAGGCAGCCGCAATACTGTCCGCAGAGAGTTTCTTGCCTCGACCTTGAGCTTGGTAATGATCCAGTTCATCGCGTGCTTCACGGGTGGTCAAACGTTCATCCACCATCCAGGTTTCAATATTGGTCTGATGACGTAAACGGCGGGCAAATTTTCGCGCCCGTGTCGACAGCTCCGATTCACTATCATCCATATTCAATGGTAAGCCGACCAGAAATAAATTGGGTTGATGGCTTTTCACGATTTTGAGTAGTTCATCCCAGTTGGGAATACCATCTTTCATGGGAAATAAGGGTAGGGGATTGGCACTAGCAATCAGGGATTGTCCGACCGACATTCCCATTTTTTGTGTACCAAAATCAAACGCCATAATGGTTTGTGGCGCGTTTACATCAGGCATGTCCAATCTCGGAAGATAACCAGTTGCGGTCTACCCCCATTTTTTTATAGGCAGCGTCCCAACGGTCGTTATAAGGTAAATTAAAAATCAGATCCATATCGGAATCACAAATCAGCCAGTCACCACGAGCAATTTCCTGTTCCAGCTGGTGTTTGCCCCAGCTGGCATAGCCAAGTGCAATCTGATAGCGACCAACGCCTTCATTATGCGCAATGGCATCCAGAATATCTTTCGATGTGGTAATACAGACATTCTCGCCTACGGCAATAGACGAATGCCAGGTCGGCTGACCGGTATGCAGGACAAAGCCGGCCTCAGGGCGTAATGGACCACCTTGCAATACTTCATGCGGATTGACATTGTCTGCTTCAATATCAAGATCATTCAGCAATTCTTTAATTTGAATGCCGGCAGGTCGATTGATAATGATGCCTTGCGCACCATCTTCATCATGCCGTGCGAGATAAATGACCGTCTGGGCAAAAAAATCATCATTCGCATGCGGCGGTGCAATCAGACAACGATGTGTCAGAAACTGTTTGGTCACCTGAGCAGTTCTCCTTAAAATTAATTTCTTCGCAGAGAAATCCTATGATCCTAATAGCTACGTTACTAGAGCTTCTTGGATTCACCAAATTTTATTTGTCCAGATTGTAAATATTTAAGCCTGCTGAAATTTCAGCTGACGTAACTGACGGGCATGTTGCAAGGTGGTTTCACTAATCTCTACACCACCTGTCATTCTTGCAAGCTCCTGAATTATTTCATTTTCTTCAAGATTGATAATCGTGCTGCTGGCAGGATCAGTCTGCTGTTTTTTCACCAGTAGGTGCTGATCAGATTGTGCTGCAACCTGCGCCTGATGGGTAATACACAGAATCTGTACATGTTGGGCCAGATCGGCCAGTAAACGCCCGACAATCTCTGCGGTACCACCACTGATCCCGACATCAATTTCATCAAAGACCAGCACTTCCGCTTCGGTTTTTTCCGCATTCATGACTTGCATCACCAACGCAATACGCGAAAGCTCACCACCTGATGCAACCCGGGCCAAAGGCTGTGCCGGAATGCCTTTATTGGCAGTAAAAAGTAGCTGGATAAAGCTCAGGCCTTCGCTAGATGGATGTTCCAGAGGCTCAAACTTAAACTCAAAATGTGCTTCAGGCAGTGCCAGCTGTTTGACCTGCTCAGTGAGCTGCTTGGCCAAAGGTGCTGCGGCTTCACGGCGAATCTGATCCAGATGTTGGGCTTTATCCATAAATTCCTGATAAGACACTGCTACCTGTTCAGCCAGTGTTTCCGGATCTTCCAGTTGATGTAACTGTTCCAGTTCACTTTGCCAGGCTTCATATTCTTCTTTCAGTAATTCTGGCTGGGTACGATATTTACGTGCCAGACGATGGAAGATTTCTAAAGTTGAATTCAGTACTTCCATGCGTTCAGGATCAAAACTCTGCCGATCCATAAACTGGCGTAAATTCGCTGCTGCATCTTCAAGTTCGCTTTGAGCATTCAGTAGGGAAGTATAAATCCCGGAAAGCTGTTCACTGCGTCCGGCATGCGACTCAACCCGACGCATAATTGATGCCAGTTCCTGAGTGATATTCTGTTCAGCTTCATCCAGCACATTCAGGCTATAGACACAGTCCTGCATAATGGCTTCATGATGCGAGAGCCGATCAAATTCCTGTTCAATTTCAGGATAATCCGTCTGAACAATTTCTTCCAGTTCTTCGAGTTGCAGCTCAAGGGTTTCCAGACGCTGCTTGCGTGTCGCTTGTGCATCCAAAGCTGCCTGATGCTGGCGAATATTTTTTTGCCAAGTGCTATACGCATCACGTACTGCTTGAGCCGGCGCATAAAAATGATAATAACGATCCAGCCAGTGCTTCGGATAAGGCGGTTCCAGAAGTTGCTGCTGACTATGCTGGCTATAGAGTTGTACCAGTAAACGCCCAATTTCTTTCAGTTCAGACAGGCTGCTCGGACGTCCATTGATCCAGGCCTTGCTGCGGCCGGTAGCAAAAATCACCCGGCGTAAATGAATTTCACCTGATTCGTCATCCAGCTCATGTTCTTTTAACCATGCGGCTTCAGGACTGTGTTCCTGATAGCTGAAACTGGCAGTGACATCGGCTTTTTCTGAGCCATAACGTACATAATTGGTATCGGTTCGCTCACCCAAACAGGCAGACAATGCATCCAGTAAGAGGGATTTACCTGCACCGGTTTCACCGGTTAAAACGTTAAAACCTTTATCAATATCAATAGCAAGATGTTCAGCTAAAGCAAAATTGATCAGAGTTAAATGTGTCAGCATAAACGCATCCGGGCTGCGAAAAGTTTGATTGAAATAGCCTGATGTCGGATTGGGGTCGCAACATGGCTGTGATTATTATAAATCAGGACGAATCAATTTCATTCTATCTTAAATTTTAGCGATTTATATATGCTTATTTCACTGTATTTTCGCAAGAAGCTGACTCAGAAGTCCGTTAATGCACTGCTGATTTTCATATTTTTGACATCCCCAATCTTTAAATTAAAGATTCAATTGAGCCTGTTTTTAAAAGAGCGCGTGCAGATCGAAACTTAAGTTTATCTATCAGCAAAATACAGGCCAAAACATGCTGTAAATAGAAGGGGTTCAGGTGATACAGAATATTTGATCGACGCCGACAAACTTCGATTGATTAGTTGAGGGTGCACATTTAAACTACAGCAATCAAAATATTACAAAATGCTTTATCTGGAGAAATCGCATGTCAGCTCAGTTTGATCATGTATCTGTACTTAAAAAATCTAATGTATATTTCGGCGGGTTGTGTATTAGCCACATTGTACAATTTGAAGACGGGACCAAAAAAACTTTGGGTGTCATTCTGCCATCAGAAAATGCCTTGACCTTTGAAACACATGTTCCTGAGCGTATGGAAATTGTTTCAGGTGAATGCCGTGTTCAGATTGGCGATAGCGAAGAAAGTGAGCTGTTCCGTGCGGGGCAGTCTTTCTATGTGCCGGGCAATAGCCGTTTTAAAATCGAAACCGATGATGTGCTGGACTATGTCTGCCATTTTGAAGGTTAAGTCCAGATTCAAGATCAGTGTAAACCGGGCAAGAAATTTCAGTGCGAATCGGTTAAACTAATCAGCTATAGAAATCCTGTGAAGTCAGCTTTACGGGATTTTTCTTTTGTATATAACTAATCTAGAGGTCGTTCATGGCAAAACCTGAATATTTTTATGGCGTACATTCAGTGGAGTCATTGTTAGAGCTTGAGCCTGAACGTGTCTTGACATTATTCACTCTCAAAGGACGCGATGATCAGCGTTTAAAGCGTGTACTGGAACTGGCTGAACCGTTTGGGATCAGTGTGCAGCAAGCCAGCCGTGACAAACTGGAGAAACTGGCCGGGCAACCGTTTCATCAGGGGGTCGTAGCCGCAGTTCGTGCTCATCCAACCCTGAATGAAAAAGATCTTGAATCCTTGTTGAGTGCGAATCCTCAAGCGTTGTTATTGGCCCTCGATCATATTACCGATCCGCATAATCTCGGTGCCTGTATCCGTACAGCCGCTGCAATGGGCGTTGAGGCAGTGATTGCGCCACGTGATCGTTCTGCAACGTTAACCCCGACTGCACGTAAAGTGGCTGCAGGTGGTGCGGACAAAGTCAAATTCATTCAGGTCACCAATCTGGCGCGTACTTTGGGTCAAATCAAAGAAGATTTTAATGTTCGTGTTGTCGGAACTATGCTGGATGAAAAAGCGCTGCCGATTCAAAATTTTGATTTTACCGGTACTGGCGTCTGTATCGTGATGGGTGCGGAAGATACTGGCCTACGTCCAATTACGCAAAGCCAATGTGATCAGACCGTGTATATTCCGATGGCAGGTAATCTGCAAAGTCTGAATGTCAGTGTGGCTACAGGCATGGCGCTGTATGAAGCCTGCCGTCAACGTAACCTTTAATTGATGATGGCATTGTCAGACCGTACCCAAGGCTATGTTTTTTTAGTTGTTACCATGTGCATCTGGGGCGGTTTTACTTTAACAGCCCGCCTGAATGCGCTGTGGCAGATCAGTGCTTGGGATATTGTGGCCTTGCGTTTTTCTTTGGCCTTCCTGATTCTGATGCCGATCTTGCTTTATCGTAAAGAGGCCGCTTTTTTACTGAAAAAAGAGCCTTTTATTTTAGCTATGATTGGCGGGGTGATTTATTGCCTGTTTGCCTATAGTGCTTTTCACTACGCACCTACCGCCCATGCTGCAATTTTCTTGAATGGCTGTATTCCGATCTGTACCGCGATCATGGCTTTTTTTCTGATGGGGCAGGCTTTTGATAAACATACCTGGGCCAGCCTGATCATTATGATCGTCGTACTATGTCTCATGAGTATGCTGATGTATCGGGAAACTGGTGTAGCCTTTGGGGCAGGGGACGGGCTGTTTTTTATCAGTGCCATACTTTGGGCGATTTTTACTGTTTTATTGCGTAAATATCAGCTAACTGCATGGCAGGCAATGTGTGGTGTCGCGATCTGGTCGGCAGTGATATATGTGCCGATTTATCTGCTATTTTTACCGAAAAATTTGAGTGTGCCTGAACCCAAGCATTTACTGTTTCAGACCATTTTTCACGGCATATTTGTGGTGATTATTGCTACTTTAAGCTATGTAGAAGCCATCAAGCGTCTTGGTGCATTTAAGGCAGGCAGTATTACCAATCTTGCACCTTTTATTGCGGCAATTCTGGCTGTACCTTTATTAAATGAAACTTTAAGTCTGGCCATGGTGTGTGGCCTGATGGGTATGGCCGTCGGGGCCTTACAGCCGTGGCGCTGGTTACAGCATCAGGACAGTCTGAGCCGAAAATTAGCAGAACAAAAAAAGCAGTCTTAATCAGACTGCTTTTTTTATGCTTCAGCTGGCTGCCATGTTTAAATATTTTTGATGTAATGGTCTGAGATGAGCATAGAGATGATCCAGATGACCATCATTTAGGACAATATCATCGGCCATGGTCTGCTTTTGTTCGCGGGACATTTGGGCGGCAATGATATTGCGAATTTGTTCGATATTCTGGCCATCACGTTGTGAGGCCCGCTCAATTTGCAGTTCGATGGTGGCATCAATCAGTAAGGTATGCTGAGTGAGTTCGTGCTGATTGGTTTCAAATAAAAGTGGTGAAACCAGAATGGCATAGGGACTTTGCGCAGCATGTAGTTGCTGGATAATGGAAGTGCGAATTGCCGGATGGGTAATACTTTCCAGGGTCTTGCGTGCTTCAGGAGACTGGAAGATATATTCACGCAAGGCACGACGATTCAGTGAGCCATCGGCAAGCAGTACCCAATCGCCAAAAGCCTGCTGGATCTGGGTAAGTGCAGGCTGCCCAATTTCGACCACTTCACGCGCTACCACATCGGCATCGACTACCGTGATCCCTTGTGCTTCAAACCACTGACTGGCAGCAGACTTGCCACTGCCAATCCCGCCGGTTAATCCGAGTATAAATTTCACTTTATTGACCTAAATACACTTTCATAATCTGCTCGCCCCACAAAAAAGCAATCCAGCCGGCAATCGCGATATAGGGACCAAAGGCAAAAGGCTGATTTTCCTTGCGGACTTTCAGTAGGATAATCCCGATAATCGCACCAACCAGAGAAGACAGCAGCACAATTAAAGGCAGTAATAAAGGCCCCATCCAGGCACCCAGGGCGGCAAGCAATTTAAAATCGCCATAGCCCATACCTTCCTTGCCGGTAACGATTTTAAATGCATAATACACCACCCACAGACACAGGAAACCAATAATATAGCCCCAGATGGCAGCACCGGGTAAGGTATAAAGTGCATAACTATTTACCCCCAAACCTAGCGCGGCCAAGGGTAAAGTATAACGGTCAGGCAATAACTGGGTGTCAAAATCAATAAAAGTGAGTGCGATCAGCACATAAGTCAGGATCAGGCCAAACAGCATTTGTAGGGTAGGGCCAAATACTGCTACGACAAGGAGTGCACAAACTGCCGTCAGAATTTCAACCAAAGGATAACGGATGCTGATCGGATTCTGGCAGTTGCTACATTTTCCGCGCAGGACCAGCCAGCTAATGACGGGAATATTCTGGTACCAGCGGATTGGCTGATGACACTTGGGGCAAGCTGAAGCGGGTTTGCTTAAACTTAACTTAGTTTCATCAATCACCGGCTGTTCCGGATGCAGGAACATCTGGCAATCAGTACGCCATTCCTGTTCCATCATCTTGGGAGTGCGGTAAATCACGACATTCAGAAAGCTGCCGATACATAAACTAAAAAGCCCAACTGCGATATACAACGCCGTTGGGTTTTGAATAAAATATTGAAGAAAATCGTGCATTAAACCACAGAACCCATTTGGAAAATTGGAAGGTACATGGCAATCACCAGACCACCGACAAGCACACCGAGAACAGCCATAATGAGCGGTTCCATCATCGAGGTTAAGCCGTCAACTGCATTGTCGACTTCATTTTCATAATGTGTGGCTACTTTGTCTAGCATGGCATCTAGTGCACCAGATTCTTCACCAATCGCGACCATTTGTACTGCCATGGATGGGAATTTGTTGGTCACGCGCATGGCAAACTGTAGTTGTTGACCTGTGGCGACATCTTCACGGATTTTCATCACGGCATCTTCATACACGACGTTATTGGTAGCGCCGGCAGTGGATTCCAGTGCATCAATCAAGGGAACACCAGCTGCGAAAGTCGTGGCCAAAGTGCGGCTATAACGTGCAATAATCGCTTTATACACCAGGTCACCAAAAATCGGGGCTTTGAGTGCGGCCTTATCCAGAAAATCGCGGAATTTCTTGCTGCGTTTTTTCGCTTCAAGAAAAGCGGTAATCACGGCCCCAATGGCGATAATCAGCAGGAACCAATACTTTTGCATCCATTCCGACATATTGACCACCATTTTGGTAAAAGCCGGTAAGTCCGCACCAAATGAAGAGAATAAATCCTGGAAAACCGGGACCACTTTGACCATCAGAATGATGGTAACAATTAGGGCGACTACAACCACCGCAGCAGGATATTTCATGGCTTTTTTGATTTTTTGCTTGAGTAGTTCGCTTTTTTCTTTGTAAATCGCAACGCGATCTAGCATGGTTTCTAAAGCACCAGATTGTTCACCAGATTCGACCAGTGAACAGAATAGGTTGTCGAAATATTGTGGATATTTGCGCAGTGCTCCGGCAAAAGTATTACCGCCTTCAACCTCACCTTTAATTCCTAGTACAACTTCACGCATCGCCGGATTTTCCAGACCTTCTGCGACAATTTCAAAGCCTTGTACCAGTGGTACCCCGGCTTTCATCATGGTCGCCAACTGTCGGGTAAAAATTGTAATATCCAGTGTTGAGACTTTTTTCTTCATCAAGCCTTCAAGGATATTTTTTTTCTTTTCCCGAATGGTCTTGATGCTGATGCCTTGTTTCCGAAGGGTGACCTTGGCCAGAGCCATATTTTTTGCTGGCAATTCCCCCTTGATCTTTGCCCCTTTACGATCAATTCCTTCATAGCTGAAGATCGGCATCATCTGGCCTTTCTTTACTGCTGCCATACCTTTATCCTTATTTTAGATCAGCGCCCGATCATTCGCTGGTGACACGATTGACTTCCTGTAAAGAAGTCACCCCCTGCATCACCTTGATTAAACCTGACCGGCGTAAATTGTTAAAACCTGCACGTGCGGAAGCATCTGCAATTTCAAGTGCATTGCCGTCCTCCATAATAATTCTGGAAATTTCGGGTGTTACTTTCATAACTTCATAAATACCTACACGACCCTTATAGCCTTCACGACATTCATTGCAGCCCACCGGTTCATAAATTTGGAACTCAGGTTGCTGCAAGTCGGTTTCGGTAAAGCCCATCTCCAGTAAGCTTTGTTGCGGAATATCTGCAGGTTTCTTGCATTGTGAACACAAACGACGCGCCAACCGTTGTGCAATGACCAGGTTTACTGAAGTGGCAATATTGAAAGAGGGCACCCCCATGTTTCGTAAACGGGTCAAGGTCTCAGGCGCACTATTGGTATGCAAGGTCGACATCACCATATGACCGGTCTGCGCCGCTTTAATCGCAATCTCGGCAGTTTCCAGATCCCGGATCTCACCGACCATTACGATGTCCGGGTCTTGACGTAAGAAGGACTTCAGTGCGGCAGAGAAGGTAAGACCAACTTTATTGTTGACGTTGACTTGATTAATGCCTTGTAAGTTAATCTCGACCGGATCTTCCGCTGTCGAAATATTGGTATCTTCACGATTGAGGATATTCAGACCGGTATACAGTGAAACGGTTTTACCGGAACCTGTTGGACCAGTGATCAGGAGCATGCCTTGCGGTTTGTCCAGCGCTTGCATAAAAAGGTCTTTTTGTTCCGGTTCATAACCTAGTGCATCAGTTCCCAACATCGCGCTGGAGGGATCCAGAATTCGCAGTACCAGCTTCTCACCAAACAGGGTAGGGAGAGAGTTGACACGGAAATCAATGGCTTTATTTTTAGAAAGTTTTAATTTAATACGACCATCTTGCGGTACCCGTTTTTCAGAAATGTCCATTTGCGACATGACTTTAAGACGCGAAGACAAGCGATTTGCCAGCTGTAGTGGTGGTGTTGCAATCTGGCGTAATACCCCATCTACCCGGTAACGTACCCGATAGATTTTTTCATAAGGTTCAAAATGTAAGTCTGAAGCCCCCATACGGATCGCATCAATTAGTAATTTATTAATATATTTGACAATCGGTGCTTCTTCACCCTTGTTACTGTCATCCTCTTCTTTATTCGGATCAGCAGATTCGACATCAACATCCAGATCAAAGTCTTCATCGAATTCAAAGGTACTTTCTTCGGTAAAATTCTGCTCGATCAGTTTTTCAAGTTTATTGTGTTCAACAATAATGGTTTCAATATTGAGTTTGGTGGAAAAGCGGACTGCATCAATCGCTTCGATATTGGTCGGGTTACTGGTCGCAACATATAAAATACTGGAATTTCTAAAAATCGGCAGAATGCGATGCTTGGTAATCAGCTTTTCATCAATCGCATCCCGAAGAATTTGAGCAGGATCATAGGCACTGATATCAAACAGCGGTTCGCCAAATTCGACTGAAATCGTTTCAGCAATGACGGTTGGAGAAAGTTGCTGCTGGTTAATTAACTCAGCCACAATATCGATTTTTTCTTGTTTGGCATGCGCTAATGCACTGCGCATATCTTCAGCCGAGATGACGCCTTCCTCGACCAAACGACGAATAAATCCGGTAAATCTTGGCGACCCCTGTAATGCTGTCATGCTATAAATGCCTACTCATCAAATTCTTTTAATTGCTATACTAAAATTATACGTTTGTTACGTAAAAATACCATAGCCAAGAGTGCTGCTAGCTTCCTCATCTCCAGTAAAAGCATGAACTGGTTGGAAGAAGTCCCCATTTTTTTAAGTGATAACAAAAAATAACCATTTTGGATAGTCTAAACTGAGAAGGAGTGATAAGAAAACTATTCTTTTAATTTTCCAATTCCGTGTAGAATGTGCCCAATTCAAAATATGTAAATGAAATAGGTTAATTATGTCGGTTTCGACGATTACCCCTTGGGTGATAGGTAACTGGAAAATGAATCCGGTGCAGGCAGATGCATTGAGCTTGGTGCGTGGTATTAAGAATTTGCTGGAAACTGCGCCAATTGCCGAAGATCAATGTCATTTAGGTGTGGCACCGATTGCCATTGCCTTAAGCCAGATTCAGGCAGAGCTGTCATCTGCGGTTCGTCCGATTTATACCGTAGCACAAGATGTTTCACGTATTTCTGGAACAGGTCCCTACACTGGTGAAGTCAGTGCTGAATTGTTGGCCGATAGTCAAATTCACTATGTACTAGTGGGTCATTCTGAACGCCGTGAAATATTTGCGGAAAATGCTGATATTTTAAATGCGAAAATCAAGAATGCCTTAAGTGCCGGTTTGACCGTGATTTATTGCGTTGGTGAAAGCCTGGAACAACGTGAAGCAGGGCAGGCAGAAGCTGTAGTGCTACAACAGATTTGTGATATTGCTGCTGTGGTTGAAGCTGAGCAATGGAAAAATATCGTGATTGCCTATGAACCGATCTGGGCAATTGGAACTGGTAAAACTGCTTCTCCTGAAGATGCACAGGCCATGCATGCACAAATCCGTCAAGGTTTAAGCCAGATCACTGGTTATGGCGCGACGATGGCGATTTTATATGGTGGTAGTGTCAAGCCGGAAAATGCAGTAGAGTTAGCAGCCTGCCCAGATATCAACGGGGCATTGGTCGGTGGTGCATCACTCAATGCTGAGTCGTTCCATAAAATTGCTCATGCATTTGCAAATACACAATAATTAGGAGTTCAGCATGCAAACTTTTGTGCTGGTAGTACATATTATCTTAGCTGTTTTGATGATTGTCTTGATTTTGGTTCAGCATGGTAAAGGTGCAGATGCTGGTGCCTCTTTCGGTGGCGGTGGTGCAGCGACAGTATTCGGAGCATCGGGTTCGGGTAATTTCATGACCCGTTTGACTGCAATTTTTACTGCACTGTTTTTCGTAACCAGTCTGACTTTGGCGATTTTAGCCAAGCAACAAACCTCGAATGCCTATAGTTTGGGATCGGTTCAGTCTGCGCCGACCACACCTGTACAATCGAATGAAACTTCACCAACTGCACCAGAAACGACCGAATAGTTTTAATTAATCCTTTCTTTTTTTCAGTGATACGACTAGAATGCGTCACAGCTGCGGTGGTGGTGGAATTGGTAGACACGCTACCTTGAGGTGGTGGTGCTTTCGGGCGTGGGGGTTCAAGTCCCCCCTTCCGCACCAACTTATAATCCAGAAATTTAAGTTGGTGTATGCAGCTGAAAAAACTTCTGTTGATGCGGGATGGAGCAGTCTGGTAGCTCGTCGGGCTCATAACCCGAAGGTCGTTGGTTCAAATCCAGCTCCCGCTACCAATCAATCCTTTTTAAAGGCGCAAACTTTCAAGAGGCAGCTTAAACAGGTTTTAAGTTGAGAAAATTAATTTGCATGTTGTTGCGGGATGGAGCAGTCTGGTAGCTCGTCGGGCTCATAACCCGAAGGTCGTTGGTTCAAATCCAGCTCCCGCTACCAATCTTTTAAAGATGCAAACTTTAAAAGCAGTTTAAGTTTTTTAAACTGAATGTTATTTGTACGCTGATGCGGGATGGAGCAGTCTGGTAGCTCGTCGGGCTCATAACCCGAAGGTCGTTGGTTCAAATCCAGCTCCCGCTACCACTTTTTCAGCGACAGATGACAAATATGCAGAATGATGTGGTTTTGATTGAAAAGTTCTCATCTTTTGTATATAATTTTTGCACGTTGATGCGGGATGGAGCAGTCTGGTAGCTCGTCGGGCTCATAACCCGAAGGTCGTTGGTTCAAATCCAGCTCCCGCTACCAAGTTTCTAAAAAGAGGCTCACAACAAGGTGGGCCTTTTTGCACAGTGGGATTTGAAAAAATCTTAAATTGTGCATTAATTGGGGCGATTTACGCCCTTTTTTATTGGCTATCGTGTAGTGTCGACATTATTTGGTCAAATCTCCATGTTTCACTACTACTATAGTTTGTATTGGTTTGTAGTGGTCAAATAGATCATAAAATCGCACCAGATGACGAGAGTAAATGAAGCTATCAAATAAAACTCAAGCACTTCAGGACTTGATTGCACCAGCAGTTGAAGCCTGTAATGTAAACCTTTGGGGGATTGAATTCCTGCCACAGGGTAAATGTTCGTTATTACGTATCTACATCGACAAGCCAGTCGATGAGAGCGTTGCACCAGCAATCAATGAAGATGGTGAAGAAGAGCAGGGGCGTGGTATTGGCGTTCAGGATTGTGTGCGTGTCACGCAGCAAGTGGGTGCAATGCTGGATGTTCATGATCCGATCTCGGGTGAATATTCACTTGAAGTATCTTCGCCAGGCTGGGACCGTCCATTCTTCCAGCTCGAGCAGATGTCAGGCTATATCGGTCATACCGTAGCACTACGTTTGATCAGTGCGGTAGATAACCGTCGTAAATTCCAGGCCAAACTGGTTGCTGTCGATCTTGAAAATGAAATGATTCAGGTTGAAGTAGAAAAGCAACAGGTATTGGAGATCGACAGTCACAATATCGATAAAGCAAATTTGGTCTTCCAAGATTAATTTAATAAATAAAAATTTAACGAATAGGTGACGTATGGCACGTGAAATTCTGACCGTCGTTGAAACGGTTAGTAACGAAAAAGGTGTACCTCGTGAAGCGATCTTTGAAGCGCTTGAGCAAGCTTTAGTTGCTGCGACAAAGAAAAAATTCTACGAAGGAACACATTCGGAAGAAGCACGTTTACGTGTGGAAATCGATCGTAAAACAGGTGACTATCGTACTTTCCGTCAGTGGGAAGTGGTTGCAGACGAAGACCATGAAATGCCAGCTTGTCAGGATGCCATCTCTGATGTTGATCCGGCAAAATGGTCGATTGGCGACATTCGTGAGCTTGAAGTTGAATCGATTGACTTCGGTCGTATTGCAGCGCAAATTGCCAAGCAAGTGATCGTACAGAAGATCCGTGAAGCAGAACGTGCACTCGTAGCCGATGCTTACGAATCTAAAGTCGGCGAGCTGATCTACGGTGAAGTGAAAAAACAAACCAAAGACGGCTTTATCATTGACCTAGGTGACAATGCTGAAGCGTATCTTGCTCGCGAAGAAATGATTCCGAAAGAAATCCTTCGTCCGAAGCAACGCGTGAATGCGATTCTATTCAATGTCAACCGTGAAGGTCGTGGTGCGCAGTTACAACTGTCACGTGCTAAACCGGATATGCTGATTGCATTGATGAAGAAAGAAATCCCTGAGATTTCTGAAGAAATTATTGAAATTAAAGCGGCGGCTCGCCAACCAGGCGTTCGTGCTAAAATTGCAGTGAAAACCAATGACCACCGTATTGACCCGGTGGGTGCTTGTATTGGTATGCGTGGTACCCGTATTCAAGCTGTACAGCAAGAGCTCAATGGCGAGCGTATTGATGTGGTAGTTTGGTCGGATGATCCTGCGCAATATATCGCAAGTGCATTGGAACCAGCAGATGTATCGAGTATTGTCATCGATGAAGATGCACGTACTGCAGATATCATTTTCGCAACCAGCGATCAGTTGGCACGTGCGATTGGTTCACAAGGTCAGAACGTTCGTCTGGCATCTGAATTGACTGGCTACAAGCTGGACATGATGCTGGAAGAGGAATACTACGCCCGTCAACAAAACGAAGCGCAACAATATTTAGACATGTTTGTTACCCGTCTGGATATCGCGGAAGATTTGGCGATGGCATTGGTAGAAATGGGCTTCACCTCGCTTGAAGAAATTGCTTATGTTCCTGCAGAAACGTTTGATGAAATCGAACTGGATGCGGAACTGGTTGAACTACTGCAAAGCCGTGCGAAAGAAATTGCACTTGCTGATGCATTACAACAGCAAGAGAACATACAAGCGCCAAGTGAAGAACTTGTTGCAATGGAAGGCATGACAGTAGAGATCGCGCAAGCGCTAGCAGCTCGTGGTGTGGTAACAGTGGATGATTTAGCAGATCAGGCGACTGACGATATCGAAGATATTGAAGGTTTGGGTGCTGAGAAAGCAGGTCAACTCATTATGAAAGCGCGCGAATCATGGTTTAACTAGGAGGTAGTATATGACGGACAAGTCGATTAAAGAGTTAGCCCTCAATGTGGGTAGTCCAGTTGAGAAGCTCCTAGAGCAGGTTCGTGAGGCAGGTTTACCACAGCGTAAAGCTGACGATATTATTACCACCGAACAACAAGATAGCTTGATGAGCCATGTGAAAAAGTCACAGGGTTCAGAAAGCCAAGCAGGGCAAATCACGTTGAAACGTAAAACGACTAGTACGGCTAAAGTAGCCAGTACTTCAGGTAAGGCGAAAACGATTAATGTAGAAGTTCGCAAGAAGCATACATTTGTTAAGCCGGATCCAGAGCAGATCAAAGCAGAAGCATTGGCGAAAGCCAAGGCTGAGCAACAGGCTAAAGCTGCGCCTGAGCAGAATACAGCACAAGCTGCTTCTGCTGAAGCTCCAAAAACTGGCGTAAATAACGCGAATAAAGCTCTAGAAGCGATGCGTGCTGCTGCAAAGCAAACCAGCGACAAGCAAGAAGTTTCTAAAGCTGCAGTTGTGGTAAAACGCAAATCAACCAACAAGCCGATTGTGAAGCAAGTTGTTAAACCAACTGAAACCGCTGAACAGAAAAAGGCACGTGAAGCAGAAGCAGCAAAATTAAAAGCTGTTGAAGAAGCAGCACGTCGTAAAGCGGCTGAAGAAGCGCAGCAACGTACGCTTGAACAAATGCGTCAAATGGCGTCTAAGTACACCGCGGAAGATACTGCTGCAACGATTCGTGTTGTTGATGATTCTCCTCTGGCTGCCGGTCTTGTTGGTCAGGCATATGAAGACTCATTTGCGAAAGAAGACCGCGAAATCAAACGTGGTACGAATACGCCGAGCGCGCGTGCACCGAAAAAAGGTGGTCGTCGTGGTCAGGAAGAGCAAAGCTTCAGCAAACAGCCTAAGCGCGGTTTAAAAACCAGTCAAGGCAACAAGCACGGCTTCGAAAAACCTGTGAAAAAACAGGTTTACGATGTTGAAATCGGTGAAACGATTGTCGTTGCTGACTTAGCTGCGAAAATGGCAGTTAAGGTTCGTGAAGTGATTAAATCACTCATGAAAATGGGTGAATTGGTTACTCAGAACCAGGCGATTGATCAAGAAATTGCTGCACTTGTTGTGGAAGAAATGGGCCATAATCCGGTACTGGTTTCTGATACACAAGCTGAAGATAACTTGCTTGAAGCAGCTGAAGAAGCACGTGGTGCGCAATCTACGCGTGCGCCTGTTGTTACCATTATGGGTCACGTTGACCATGGTAAAACATCGCTGCTTGACCGTATTCGTCGTGCAAAAGTGGCTGCTGGCGAAGCGGGCGGTATCACACAGCATATCGGTGCTTACCATGTAACTACTGATAAAGGTATGATTACATTCCTTGATACTCCGGGACACGCAGCATTTACTGCAATGCGTTCACGTGGTGCGAAAGCAACAGATATCGTGGTTCTGGTTGTTGCAGCAGATGATGGTGTAATGCCACAAACTGCAGAAGCAATTGACCATGCACGTGCTGCAGGTACACCAATCATTGTTGCAATCAACAAGATGGATAAAGAATCTGCTGATCCAGATCGCGTATTGAATGAATTGACTGTGAAAGAAATCGTGCCAGAACAATGGGGTGGTGACGTTCCAGTGGCAATGGTTTCTGCACATACTGGTCAAGGCATTGATGAACTTCTTGATATTATTTCGATTCAAGCTGAACTTCTAGAGCTTAAGGCATCTGAAGAAGGTGCTGCACAAGGTGTCGTAATTGAAGCACGCGTAGATAACAGCCGTGGTGCAGTAACATCTATTCTGGTTCAAAACGGTACATTGAAAGTAGGTGATCTTGTTCTTGCCGGTTCATCTTATGGTCGCGTTCGTGCGATGACGGATGAAAATGGTCAGCGTATCAAATCTGCAGGTCCTTCGATTCCAGTGGAAATTCTGGGTCTTCCAGAAGCGCCAATGGCAGGTGACGAAGTTCTTGTGGTCAGCGATGAGAAGAAAGCACGTGAAGTTGCCGATGCGCGTATGGATCGTGAACGTCAAAAACGTCTTGAGCGTCAATCTGCAATGCGTCTTGAAAACATCATGGCGTCTATGGGCAAGAAAGATGTGCCTATCGTAAATGTTGTGTTGAAAACTGACGTACGCGGTACCTTGGAAGCCTTGCATGTAGCACTTGCTGAGCTTGCGACTGATGAAGTTAAAGTACGTATCATCGGTTCTGGTGTAGGTGCGATCACTGAGTCTGACGTGACACTGGCTGAATCTTCAGAAGCAGTTCTACTCGGCTTTAACGTACGTGCGGACAACGCTGCGCGTCAAAAAGCAGATGCAGACAGTATCGACATTCGTTACTACTCAATCATCTATCAATTGATTGATGATGTGAAAGCAGCAATGAGCGGTAAGCTTGCACCAGAACATCGTGAAACGATTCTGGGTGTTGCACAAGTACGTGAAGTATTCCACTCAAGTAAGTTTGGTGCGGCTGCGGGCTGTATGGTACTTGAAGGCGTATTGCATCGTAACAAACCGATTCGCGTATTACGTGATGATGTGGTTGTGTTCCAGGGCGAGCTTGAATCTCTTCGTCGCTACAAAGAAGTGGTTGAAGAAGTTCGTGCCGGTATGGAATGTGGTCTTGCGGTGAAAGGCTATAAAGACATCAAAGCACTTGATAAGATCGAAGTGTACGATGTTCAACTGATTAAACGGAGTCTTTAATGGCGGGTAGTCAACGTCTGAAGCGTATGGCGGATACAGTACAACGCGAGTTGTCAGAACTGATCCGTCAGGAGCTGAAAGATCCACGCTTAGGTGGTCTCGTGACCATCTCTGCGGTGAAGGTGAGCCCAGACCTGGGATATGCGGAAGTTTATGTCACTGTGATGGGACGTGAACTTGGCGATGAGCAAAGCCAAGAAGCCAATAAAGAAACTTTGGATGTGTTGAACAAAGCATCTGGTTTCTTGCGCCATGAGCTGAGTCGTCGTATCAAAACCCGTATTACGCCTCGTCTACGTTTCCATTATGATAAGACCAATGCATATGGTAACTATATGTTTGGTCTGATCGCTGAAGCAGTGAAGGACTTACCTGAAGCTGAAGCAAAAAAAGATGATGAATAAGTCTTAGGACTAAAAAAGCTACCTTCGGGTGGCTTTTTTTATCTCTAGATTTTTTTAGATTTAAAAGAACTTGAATTGCTTGCTCAATTAATCGAAATCATCATTACGATTGATTTTCTTTTCATAAAAGGTACGACGGCGTGAGCGCTGCCAAGGCAGAGGGCGTTCCAGCGTTTCCGGAACCTCGCCACTCAAAGAGCGTAAACGCAAATGTAATGCAGCCTGTGCCATCAGATTGGCAGATACCGGTGCGGTAATGAAGGCGAACAGGGTGATGAGCACTTCAGCAAAACCGAAACGGCCATATATGGCCGAGAACAGAATTGAGGCCATCAAAAAGCTGCCCAGGCCCAAAGTACTGGATTTGGTCGGGGCGTGCAGACGCATAAACAGATCGGGCAGACGGACCATACCGATCCCGCCGACCAACATAAAGAAAGCACCAATCAATAAAAAAATCGACACCAGTATTTCTAAAATTAAGGACATTTAAAAACTCCTAGTCGATCACATGGCCAGTGGTGAAATAACGTGCCAAGGCTGTAGTCGAAACAAAGCCAAGCATCGCAACCAGTAAGGCCCCTTCAAACAGGAAGCTGCTACTCCAGTAAATCCCTAAAATGACAATCAGACAGGTGGCATTCAGGAACAGGGTGTCGAGTGCCAACAGACGATCCACGATAGAAGGGCCAGTGATGAGTCGGATCAGGCAGAGTAACATCGAGACAGTGATAGCACCTAGGCAAATCATTAATGCATAAGGCAGAATAGTCATGCTTTTTCTCCTGTCTGTGCGCTGAAAATTTCAATCAGAGGCTGTTCGTAGCGCTGTTTGATTGTTTCGATTTCTGCTGCTTCATCCTCTGTGCTTAAGGCATGAACCAGAATATCACCACGATCCTGATCAATGCCTGCAGATACTGTACCGGGCGTTGTGGTAATGATCATTGCCAGCAAGGCATTGACTTCCTCATGCTCGGTTTCCAAAGGCACGCGAAACCATTTTGGATGCAGGTTCTTGGTTGGACCAAGTACCAGTTTTGCGACTTTAATATTGGCTACTACAATATCCCAAACCACGACAAAGAAAAGGCGCACGGCAGGAGCCCACTGGATATTCGGGGTATAGTCAATAAAAGGTGCAACCATTTTCGGAATGACAATCGCCAGAACCAGCGCGAAAAGCAATGTTCCAGCTTCCAGATTATGTGCCAGTAGAATCCAGCTTAGCCCAACGATCACAGAAACTAGCGGATGCGGGAACCAACGTTGCAGGAATGATACAGCCATTAAGGTCCCTCCACCGGTTTAAGTTGATTATCATCATATCTGTTTTGTTCAACATACTGCTGATCAATCTGGCGTTGCTTGAATTCAGAAATATTTTCACCTTCCAGAGTGGCTTCCGAAATCGTATAAGGAACCAGATGTGCATTCGGATCGACTGTCTCACCACCGTACTTGGTTTCAGGTAAATAGCTTGGATCAAAAGGTTGCACACTAATAAACTGGCCTTCTGCATCGCGTTTTAACAAGGCAGCTTCATAAACCGGATTATTTTTAATCTGTTCCGCAGTCTGATAATTATATTGATAGATCGGTCCGGCAAACACCACATAGGCAGTCAGGCCAGCAAGCAATAGATAGATTACACGATCATTACGTGCCGGTGCCTTACTTGGTAAAGCTTCATATTTGTGAAAATCTTCAGAATTAAGGTCATCCTCAGGTCTGGTCGAACGCCAGAACAGCACGAAACCAACCCTGGTAAAGGCCAGAATACTGAGGAAGCTTACCAATAAAATGGTCAGGATAATAATCATCTGATAGTCTGAATTGGCAGAAGCCTGCAAAATAAAGACTTTACCGAAGAAACCACTAAACGGTGGCAGGCCTGCCATCATCAAGGCAATGATGAAATAGACAATCGAAACCAGCTTGTTCTGTTTCATCAGTGGCGCGATTTTAAAATGATCCTTAAATTCGCCGCGCTGTGAGGTAATCCAGCCTGACAGGATATAAAAGGCTGCGCCAATCAGGGTACTGTGCACCATATAATACAATGCACCGGCCCAGGCTGCAGTCGTATTCATACCGATTGCTACCAGAATTGTTCCGACTGAAGACAGCACCATAAAGCCGATAAAACGGCGCAGACGTTCTGTGCCGATTGCACAAATCACGCCATAAACCGACGTAATCAGACCAATCACCAGCAGGCAATTCATCAGAATCTGGTGGCTGTATTCATCATCAAAAACAGTTCCATTAATCCGTAAAATTGCATACACCCCGACTTTGGTCATAATGGTAAAGAGTGCTGCCACAGGTGTGGTGGCTACGGCATAGGTTTTGGGTAACCAGAAGCCGAGCGGTAACATCGCTGCTTTAATTCCAAACACGACAAACAGCATTAATCCACCAGCAACCGCCAGCTTGTGCTGATCTTCAGCGAGGGTAGGCATCAAGCGGGCCACATCTGCCATATTCAGACTGCCGACACTGCCATAAATCATCCCGAGTCCAATCAGGAACAGGGCAGAAGCAAACAGGTTGATGGTGACGTAATGGATTCCCAGCTGGAAACGGGCCTTGCCTTGTCCATGTAGCAGTAGTACATAGGATGCCATCAACAATATTTCAAAAAACACGAACAGGTTAAACAGGTCACCGGTCAGGAAGGCACCGGTCAAACCCATGAGCAGGAAATGTACCATGGCATGGAAATAACGCCCACGCATATCCCATTCTTTACTGGCATACCAGAGCACCGGCACTGCAAGGGCATAGGTCAAAACCAGCATCATCGCAGAGAGCTGATCGAGAACCAGTACAATACCAAAAGGTGCGACCCATTCGCCCAGCGTATAAACATTGATCTGACCCTGACTACTGTCTACTAAATAGCTGACAGCAATGATCAGGCCCAAGATACTTGAGACATAGCTGATACCCCGACGCCAGGGCTGACGCCAGTCCGTCGCCAGAGAGCCTGAACCCGGGTTGCCTAAAAGAACCAGGACAAAAGCGGTAAAGGCCGGTAAAAGAATACTGAAAATAGGGGTATGTTGATTCCAGAAATTGAGAAGATCAGTCATTAAGGCTCATCCTCGCGCGGGTCAAGATTTGGTATTTCTTCTTTGGAGTCAACGTGGTCTGTTCCTGATTCGTAGCGGCTACGCAATGCCAGTTGGACAATAAAGGCAGTGGTGGCAAAGCCAATCACGATGGCTGTCAGCACCAGTGCCTGAGGAAGGGGATCGGTCACTTTCGAGGCTTCAGTCAATACTGCAGGCGAATTCATCTGAATTCGGCCCATGGCAAATAAAAACAGGTTGACTGCATAACCAATCATGGCGAGACCCAACACTACCGGGAAGGTACGGGCACGTAGGATCAGATAAATGCCTGTGGCCGTCAGCAGGCCAATCGCAGAGGCTAATAAAAATTCTAAACTGATCATTCTATTATCCTCTTGGTACAGGGCCAGTCATGCTTGAGTGACGTGAATCGCCCAAGACTGAAATCATCAGCATCGTTGCACCCACAACAGTGACATAGACGCCAACATCAAACAGCGCAGCCGAAGCCAAATGCATTTCTCCAATCATTGGCGGAGAGACATAAATATGTGCACTGGTCAGGAATGGACGTGACCAGAACCAGGCTGCGATTCCAGTCAATCCTGCAATCGTTAAGCCGATCCCGATCCAGATTTCATACAGGCGACCGGATTTGGCGCCAAGCAACTGTTCGGTTTTGTCCTGTCCCACTGCGATATATTGAATAATAAGTGCCAGTGAAGTCACTAGTCCGGCAATAAAACCACCGCCCGGCAGGTTATGGCCACGCATAAAGATATACAGGCTGACTACCAGCGCGACCGGCAAAATCCAGGATGCGGTAATACGCAACATCAGCGGGGATGGGTTAAAACGATAGGTCAGGCCCTGGGTCATGGTGGTGCCATGCGCACGCATGCCATCCATCAGGCTGAGTACACCAATCGCTGCAATGCCGAGTACAGTAATTTCGCCGAAGGTATCGAAACCACGGAAATCGACCAGAATTACATTCACGACATTGGTTCCGCCGCCCAGTGGAATCGACTGTTGCAGGAAGAACCATGAAATGGAATTGTGATCACGGGTCATGATCAGCCAGGCAATTGCCGCAATCCCGAGACCGCCGCCCAAGGCAATAATGGCATCACGCCAGCGACGGGTCGGACTCGATTCATACGGTGTTAACTGAGGCAGTAAAGATAAACTCATCAGTAGTAGAACCGTGGTGACCACATCGACCGTAATCTGGGTCAATGCCAGATCGGGCGCCGAGAAGCCGATAAAGACCATGGTGACGACCAGGCCGACTGCACCGCTAATCAGTACCGCTTTAATCCGCTCATGATGGAACCACAGCAGCATCCAGCAGGCAGAGAACAGCAGTAACCACAAGATAATCGCCAGGGCAGGGGCATGGGTCAGCTCGCGTGTACCCGTACCCACTGCATTGCTGAGTAATGGGAACCCCACCAGCCCGACGGTAAAAATTACAATCCACAATAAATAGCTTTGCAATTTGCCATTTTCAGTGGCACGGCGGAAACGGCGTGAATTCAGCAGCAAATTTTTCAAAAACAGGTCGAACAGCACTCGGCCCTGTAAGCGGCCCAGTTTTGGATCCAGGTCGATTTCACGTAAGGCGCCACCTTTGGCGAGAGAAAAGTAAAAGATTATTCCGCCGAGCAGAGAAATCACACTCATCAGAAGGGGCAGGTTGAAACCATGCCAAAGCGCCAGATGAGTGCCTTCAAAGGCAAAATTCTGGGTGGTGGCTTGAGTAGTGCTGTTGACAATTTTTTCCACCAGAAGAGCCGGTAATAGACCGACTAAAATACATAAAATTGCTAACAAAGTGGCCGGTGCGCGCATACCAAAGGCAGGTTCATGTGCATCTTTATTCGGGACCTGCTTGCCTAGCGGACCATCGAAAAAGACTCCATGCACCAGTCGAATGGAATAAGCCACCGCAAAAATCCCGGCCAGTGTCGCGACAATAGCAGAGCCGACCATAAGTGGACCACTTAAACTGGCGACCAGTTCGGTAAAGAACATTTCCTTAGACAGGAAACCATTGGTCAACGGTACACCCGCCATGGATGCTGCCGTGATCATGGTCAGCGTGGCGGTAAATGGCAGTAATTGCCATAGGCCAGACAGTTTACGTAAGTCACGAGTCCCGGATTCATGATCGATGATGCCGGCAATCATAAACAGTGCCGCTTTAAAGGTGGCATGGTTAATAATATGGAAAATCGCTGCTGCAACAGCCAATGGTGAACCAATCCCGAGCAGACACATGATCAGACCTAAATGGCTGATGGTGGAATAGGCGAGCAAGCCTTTCAGGTCTTCCTTAAAAATGGCAAAGAAGGCGGCCATGCACAGGGTAAACAGACCAACAAAGGTCACAATATTATGAAACAGTGCAGCACCGGCAAAGATCGGGAGCAAACGTGCTACCAGGAATAAACCGGCTTTGACCATGGTGGCCGAGTGCAAATAGGCAGAGACCGGTGTCGGTGCAGCCATGGCATTGGGCAACCAGAAGTGAAACGGGAACTGCACACTTTTGGTAAAGGCGCCGAGTAAAATCAGCAACAAGGTTGGAACAAATAAATGATGGGACTGAATCTGTTCAGTCATCATCAGGATTTGATCAAGCTGATAGGTGCCGGTAATTTGACCGAGCAGGACAAAACCGCCCAGCATCGCCAGACCACCCATTCCGGTAATGGTCAGGGCCATACGTGAGCCACGTTGTGCCGCTTCGTAATTGCTCCAGTAACCTACCAGCAAGAAGGAGGAAATACTGGTTAGTTCCCAGAAAACCAATAAGATAATCAGGTTATTCGACAATGAAATTCCGAGCATCGCCGCCATAAACAGCATCAGCAGGAGATACAGTTTGCTCAGTGAATTTTTTGGATTAAGGTAATAATAGGCATAAATATAAATCAGGGTACCAATTCCGCTGATCAGCAAGGCAAACAGCAGTCCCAGAGAATCCAGGCGAAAACTGAAATCGATGCCGAGCTGGGGCAGCCAGGACCAGGTCTGGGTCATCACTGCGCCGTCAAATATGGCAGGCGCCTGACTCAATAATAATAAGAAACTGCTGAGGCTGACACCAATTGCCCCTAAAGCCGTTACCCCGCGCGAAAATTGCTTCAGCCACGAGACAAGGGTTGTGCCTAATACTAACGGTAACAATATAATAATCGGCAGCACACTCGTATCCATTGTCATGATTTAGGTTTTGACCAACCTAAGGTGAATCTTTATCTTTCAAGGACTACAGAACCACAAGGAGCGACCCAAACTTCTCAATCTTGAAAGCCAAAAGAATATTCAAAAAGAATATAAAACAGTTGTATTGCGCAACTTATAAACGATAGCAAATTCCGATTTTACAATGAAATTCGCAAATAAAACCGATCATATTACAGGATAACAACAACATCAACGTTTTTATGTAGAACTTATAAATTATACGCCGGCTCGGTTTTAACAGGCGCTGCATGCTTAAACAGATCATCCAGAAGTGACCGAAAATTAAGATTAAATTGCAGGCATTGATTGTAAATTTGACTCAAAATAGTTTAATCAGGGCAAAAAGAGAATGCTGAAAAGGCTTCCTTGTTTACTCAAACAGTCGCTCTTATTTTTTTGAATCTGTTTAGAGCGACTGAGGTAGCGTCGGATGATGCTCCTGAGCAAGTAAAGCGAGCAATTCTTGTTGCTGTTCCGGATTTAACTGTTGTTGAATCATTTGCAATACAGCAAGCGGTGTGATGGGTTCGGTGACCGTTTCCAATAAAGTATCTTCGGGCGAGATATCTTTATTTCGCTGCAGTTCCAGCTCTGCGTAGATCTGATCAAACTGGGTTTTCATACTTTCAAGATGAATGGGGTGCAGCTGTTTATTTTCCAGTTTCAGACATTGAAAGGCGTGTGCCTGTTCCAGTAATTCAGGCCGGTTGCCGGTCGCAATAATCTGCAAGTTAGGAAAAGCCTGATGCAGGCGTGACAGGATTACTGCTGCCATCTCCTGATCCAGTTGATGATCAATCGCATCAATCAGTAAAACACCTGTACCTTCCTGACATGGAAATAAACTATTGGGATTCAATAGACAAAGACGCCGCACAATATCACCCACCAGCGCAATCCAGTTGCGGATACTGTTGGGCAGTTGCTGGAAGCTAAAGGTCTGTTGCTGATAGGTTACCATCAGTTGCAGCTTGGGCTGGTATTTTAAATATATCTGGCTGACTTCTGGCATGATCAGCGACAGGGCCTGTTTTAAAGCGGTGAGATTTGGTGCATGCAGATGTGCCTGGGCTTTCTCGATCTGCCGAGCCAGTTCATCTCCGCGACTGTTTTCAGGCTGCTGCAAGGCACGCGCCAAAATCTGGTCCATAATCTTGGCACTTTGCGCATTTTCAATATCACTGATTTCACGAAACCATTCAAAAAAACGAGCAAAGGTGGTGAAAGGAATCGCAGCGATTTCATAAGCATGTGCGGACTGGAGAATGGCCGGGTTATTTTTGCTGAGCAGATTGACTTCATTGGTAAAGCGTTCAGCAGGATAATAGGCAATTAGCGGCAAACCGAGCAGGGGATCGTGCAAGCGGGCTTTGTGATACAGGCTGAGCATGCTTTCAAGCTGTGAGGTTTCTGCTTTGCTAAAACCCAGACCCTGACTGTTTAGGGTCTTGTAGATTTGCCATGAACAGCTTTGTAGGTTCGCAGGCTCAGACTGACTGGATTCTGGCAAGCTGCCCATCTCTTCAGGAAAACCAATCCGGATGTCAATTTTGGATTGCAGCCGGTTTTGCATGATGTCCTGATCTTGCATCACAAGACCGGCAGCACGGCTGTCGCGATAACGGGCTGCAAACCAGGTCAGTGCCTGATAGCTAAAACGTAAAAGCGTAGTTTTGCCAGTTCCCTGATTGCCCAGAATCAAGGTGACCGGGCATTGCGGATAATTAAACTGAAGCTGAATGTCGGAAAAATGCAGGGTATGTTTCAGTTGAAACGCTTGGATGTGCATAGATCACCTGTCCTATGAGGTTTACATCCATGCCATGCACTTTAACCGACTGCCTGCCGAAGCGACTGTGGCATTTTGATCTTCAGTTGCTGAATCAGGTCATAAATGTGATGAATATTTAAACTCACTTTAGCACGTGTACAGGCCACGTAAAGTAATCTTAATTCTTCATCACTAATTTTATGGTCTTTTTCATTCAGCTTAAATTGATAGTCATCTTCAATATGAACCCGATCCCATTCCAGACCTTTGGCCTTGTGTGCCGTGGAAATAATATAATCGGCTTGGGCAATTGGGGTGATTTTAGCCAGGGCTTTCTTTAGTGGATCAGTCCCATGTTCGTCCACCAGTTTGACCAGTGGCTTGATGTCACTACCTTCATTGGTTTCACAATATTCATGGACATCATGCCAGGAGTTGAACCAGGCTAGTTCCGGCACATCAACCACACGTTTGCCCTGTTTCAGCATGGCAGCCGCATCGACAAAACGATTCAGTTTGACATGGTCGGCTTGCAGGCTGACTTTATCACCACGAACTAAACCCGCTAATAACAATTCCATGGCGCGGGCATTGGTCCGGCATAAAATTGCATCGCGCATTTTGGTATGCGGTTTATTCACGACTTTAGAGTCTAATTGCGGATTGCCGAGTAAAGGCACAGTTTCATTTAAGGCACCTAAAATGGCATTGGCATTCAGGGCAATTTCAGGACCGAAACGAAATGAGGTGGTCAGACGTGATTCTGGTAAGGGCAGTTGCTGCATGGCATTGACTGCACCACGCCAGGCATAAATCTGCTGATGCGCGTCTCCGACATAAATCACCTGGGTGCTGCGCTGTTTCAGCAAAATCCCCAGCATTAAGGGATCGGCATCCTGTGCCTCATCGAATAGCACATAATCGGCCGGGATATTCGGTTCAGACAGCGCCCAGAGTTTCAGGTAAATGTCATGACCGATGCCGGCCTGATGATTTGGATCAATCGACTCTAACCAGCGTCGCTCGACTGCCGGATAAAGTTTCTTCTGTAAAGTCTCGATATCATCCGAATGCAGCCAGCTTGGCGCCTGAATATGCCGCGGGGCAGGATACTGCGAACTGGTCGAGCAGAAATAGCCGACCGCATTGGCAACCAAACTTGCCAGACGAGAAGGCATCAATACATATTTTTCATAACGCCCACCCATCATACGGCGCATGGTCATCGGTTCAAGCCGGTATTCTTTGGCAATAAAACTTGGACTCAAGCGTGGCAAGCGCAGTTTGTCAGTGACTCCACGTGGAACACTGCGAAACGCCAGCGAGTGAAAAGTGCGGCAATCGACACCTCGGTGAAACTTGGCCTGCGCTTCACTGGCAATGGCCTTGTTAAAAGCCAGATACATGCCACGTCTTTGTGGCATGGCATCACTGATCATTTGCAGGGTAGTGGTTTTACCTGTGCCCGCATAGGCAATCACCTTAAAGGATTTACCCAGACGTGCGTTATCAATGGCAGTGGCCTGCTCATAGGTCGCGGTCGGTTTTTTTAAATCAGACACAGATGAATTCAAGGCTTAATGCTGACGGTTGGCTTTTTCAACCAGGCCGGATAAGCCTTGGCGACGTGCCAGTTCATTTAATACCAATTGCACATCCAGGTCGAAATAGCCGAGCATGACGATAGTATGGAACCACAGATCTGCCACCTCATAAATCAGATCATTTTTATTGTCTTCAGAGACCTGAGCGTTGAAATCTTTGGCAGCCAGCACGGTCTCAAAGCTTTCTTCACCGACTTTTTCCAGAATCTTGTTCAGGCCTTTATGGTACAACTTGGCCACATAAGATGAATCTGGATCGGCCTGTTTGCGTTCTGCCATCATCTGACCCAGATAGGACAAGACTTCGACCTGTTCAGATTGGGCGGTTGACGCTTCCATCGCCAGCGTATGCGGATTCGTGGATTTTTCGCCATAAATCGCAGAGGGATCTTTCAACTGTGCATCGACAATTTCCCAGCCATTTGGCGTGAGTTTGCGATAGAAACAGGATTCGCGACCGGTATGGCAGGCAATGCCGCCATGCTGTTCAATTTGCAGCACAATTACATCGGCATCACAGTCCAGACGGATTTCATGTACCGTTTGAAAATGTCCTGATTCTTCGCCCTTATGCCATAACTTGCTACGTGAACGGGAGAAATACACGGCTTGGTTTTTCTCAGCCGTCAGTGCCAGCGCTTCACGATTCATCCAAGCCACCATCAAGACACGACCAGTTTGATGATGCTGGGCAATGGCAGGGACTAATCCTTGTTCGTTAAATTTTACTTCATCGAGCCATTGCGCGTTGTTCATAAGGGTTTCCATCATTTCAATCAAAATATAAAAATACGGATAGGAAATATCCGCAGATAGTGTACGTGATCTCGCAGCATTTGCGGCAAAAATCTGTGTCGATAAAGACAGGCTATGTCGTGTGTGATCCAGATGAGCTTGCTTTCACCTAGAGATTTAAAACTGAGACATCAAAAAAGCCGCCCGATCGGCGGCTCGTATTTTCAGGAAATTATCCCAGTAAAAATTACCAGTGTTCGCCCGGGAACAGCCGTGCATATGCTTTTTGCACCAAGTTTAATTTTTGTGGTTGGCCCACAGATGCAGTTGAACTTGGGAACAGGTTATAGCCAATCGACATCAAGACATTGTTGATATCCGGTGCAATTGAATAGGTAATGGAAGCCAGGCGGCCCAAACCGGTCGCCACTTTTTTCGAACGTTTCACAATCGCATAGGCAATCAGGTCAGCCGCCTGTTCTGGGGAAAGCGTCGGTACATATTTATAGATTTTGGTCGGCGCAATCATCGGGGTACGCACCAAAGGCATATAGATCGATGTGATTGCGATTTTATGTGAATGTACTTCTGCAGACAGGCAGCGGCTAAAGGCATCCAGTGCAGCTTTTGAAGCGACATAGGCTGAAAAACGGGTGGCATTGGCCAGTACGCCAATCGAACTGATGTTAATAATATGACCCGCGCGACGAATCATCATTTGCGGCAGGATATTCATCACCAGACGCACCGCGCCGAAATAGTTCAGCTGCATGGTACGTTCAAAATCATGAAAACGATCTACCGACTCATGTACGGCACGGCGAATCGAACGTCCTGCATTATTGATCAGAATATCAATATGATCGACTGAGGCAATAATCTGTTTGGAAACTTCATCAATCGCTTCCATATTGTTTAAATCACATGGAAAGATTGAGGCTTTGCCGCCTTTGGCTTCAATTTCTGATTTTACTTGTTCTAGGGTTTCCTGAGTACGGGCCACCAGTAAAACATGGGCACCTGCATCAGCCAGTTGATGTGCTGTCGTTAAACCAATACCGCTGGATGCACCGGTAATCAGGACGGTTTTACCTGCAACACGTTTTTCCAGTTGTTTGTGTAGTCTAGTTTTCACGTTTGTTATCCCTAACCTGAGTTCGATGAAATCCACTTAACCTTTTAGCATATTTTGGAAAGTTGGCTTATTGGGGTTCAAACAATAAGCCACTACAGCAGCCATGATATTCACCATGAAATTATTTACCGAACGATGACGTGAATGTTCAAGTTGATGTAAATTTTTTAATTGATCATTCACTGTTTCGATCAATCCTCTTCTGCAAAGTAATTGTTTTTCTTCTTCAGTTTGGATGGGTTTATTTT